>JAEUIF010001408.1 GCA_016795185.1 Planctomycetia bacterium
CCATTCTGAATGGCGACTGGATGTACGAGGAGAAGCGCGATTTTTCGGTGGAAGAGTGGGTCAAGCAGCAGGGACTCGCCGACAAGCCCGCCGAGATTCCCGCCGTGGTCCGAGCCGCGCCGACCATCGTCGGCGTCTGGGAAAACTACAAGCTCTACCTGGAGCGCAGCCGCAATCTCGCCAACTGGCACCGAGACATCCCATCGTTCTTCACCTTCGACGACCACGAAATCCTCAACGACGTTTGGGGCGCCGGTCAAGCTGGCTTGCGCGACCGGAGGGCCGTCTTTCGCGACATCGGCGTGCAAGCCTGGTACGACTATCTCGGCTGGAGCAATCCCGTGGCGTTTCAGCAGGGCATTCACTTCGGCCGGACGACGCTGACCAAGGGCAGCGACACGCTGACCGACCCGGCGGCCGATTTCACGAAACTCGATTTCAAGCAACTGGCCAACCTGCATATCCACTGGGGCACGAAGGACGCCGGGGTCAACGATAACCAACTCGACGGCGTCGGCGGCCATCCGTCGGCGGGCGTTTACGCCGTCGAGAAAGTCATCGACAAGAACAGGCTGCAAATCAAGCCGGCGGTGAAGGACGGAGGGGAGGTAGGCTATTCCATCGGTCGGCGCTCCTACTTCCGCATGCGGCTCGCCAATTGCGATTTCTTCTGTCTCGACACGCGCACGCACCGGCAAATGCACGACGTCAAGCAACCCGACAAGCCGGGCGTCTCCATGCTCGGCGCGGAGCAGAAGGCATGGTTGCTCGACGGCATGAAGGCCAGCGACGCCGATTTCTTCTTTGTGGTGTCCTCGGTCAACTTCATGGTGCCGCACGTCGGCGGCGGTGCGGTGCGTGCGGTCAACAAGGACGATGCCTGGACGGTGTTTCTCGACGAGCGCGAGCAACTCATCAAGGCGTGGGACGCGCTGGGCAAGCCGGTGTGCGTGCTGACCGGCGACCTGCACAACAGCTTCGCGGTCAAGATCACCGACCGCGTCTGGGAGTTCGCCTCCGGGCCGCATAACTCGCAGAACCACATCGTGCGGGACGAGGGCGACCGGCCGGCAAGCGGACCGTTCGACTCGAAGGGCCGTTCCTGCGAAATCCGCTGGTCGAGCTACTTCCGCAACGACATCCCGCGCGAGGAACTACGACACCCATTCTACTGCGTGGTGCAGGTCAACAACGTCTTCAACAACCCCTTGCGGCTTGGCGAGGAACGCTGGGTCGCTTTCCCGCGGCCCCAGGTCATCTTCCAGTACTACGACGGTCGCACCGGCGACCTGCGCTACGCGGAGGCCATCACAGCGACCAAGTAACGAAACCACGAACGCATCACCAGTAACTCATTTGCTGAGCCGCTGTGCCACGGCCGGGCTGATGAGGCCGATGAAAGCCAGCACGGCGGGAGCGAGCACGCGTTGTTTGCGGACCAGTACGCAAAAGCTGCTGCGGCCGAACTCGCGGCCCAGGGCGATGCTATCGAGCCGATTGCGATCCGCGGGCAAGATGCACAGGTCGGGCATCAGGCCGACGCCCACGCCCAGGGCGATGTAGGTCTTCATCACTTCCCAGTGCTCCACCTCCATTGCGATGGAGTAACTGCCGAGCAGGGCGTCCAGCATGTGGCGCGTCAGACTGAAGTCGCGCAGGACGATCCAGTCGCGGTCGCGAAGTTGTTCCGCGTGCAGCGGTGGATGCAGACGCAGGAGCGGATCACCGACGGGCGCGGCCAGCACCCGGGCGCAGCTACGCACGACTTCCACGCGCACGCCGGGTGGCAGCGTGTCGCCCGGATCGCCGATCGCCAGGTCCACTTCATCGTCGAGCACCTGACGGGCCATCAGCGGACTGTTGGTGTGGTGCGTTTCCAGCCGCACGTTCGGATAAGTTTCGCGAAAGCGCCGTACCGCCTCGGGTACCAGATAGAGCAACATGGTGCTCGATGCGGCAATGCGCACCCGGCCATGAAACGCCCCGCGCCGCGACTCGAAGGCGTCTTCGAGTTGTTCCAGCTTCCGCAGGGAATCGGCGGCCAGGTCGCGCAGCATGACGCCGTCGGGCGTCAACACCACGCCACGCCGCCGCCGCTCCAGCAGCTGCAAGGGACCGTCGCGCCGTTTGCGGCTCAGGTAAGCTTCCAGCTGGGCCACGCGCTGGCTGACCCAGGGCTGACTGACGCCCAATTGCCGGGCCGCGCCGGTGAAGGAACCGGCCTGCGCGACGGCGAGAAATGTCCGCAGGGCTTCGTAAGGCAACGACATCTTGCACACTCGGTCGAAGGCAGCGCAGCATTCGATGCAATTATGCGATGGCGGAAACGCATTGGGAATCGATATTCCGCGCGCGGCATTTTCCGCCCGGTCGATTGGCCGGGTTCGTGCCAGCCGCTACCATAAATAACACCGACTCGAATCCGGCTTGCACGTACTGCCTGGACGCCCTAGACTTGCCACTCTCCCCGCACCATTCCGGGAGATGCAGGAAGGACGACGCATGGGACTACAGACCCCGCTGCACGCCTGGCATGCAGCCCACGGCGCACGCATGGTTGACTTCGCCGGCTGGGACATGCCAGTGCAGTACACCAGCATCGGCGAGGAGCACCAGGCGGTGCGCGGCGCGACCGGCCTGTTCGACATCAGCCACATGGGCCGGCTTTCGTTCGGTGGTCCCGACGCGCTGGCGCTCATCCAGGAAACCTACACCAACAACGCCGCCACCTTGAAAGATGGCCAGGTCCGCTACGGCCTGGTCTGCAACGAACGCGGCGGCATCCTCGACGATGTGCTGGTCTACCGCTGGCCCTACGGCTACACGATGGTGGTCAACGCCTCCAACCGCGCCAAGATCGTCGCCTGGCTGGCCCAATACCAGGGGACGCGCAACGTCGAAGTGCGCGACCAGACGGTGGAAACCTGCATGATCGCGGTGCAGGGGCCGAGAGCGCTGGCGCTGTGTCAGGGCTTGGTCCCCATCGAGATCGACAAACTCGGCTATTACTACGCCGCGCCGACGACCTACCAGGGCAAGGCGTGCGTCGTCAGCCGGACGGGCTACACGGGCGAGGACGGTGTCGAACTGATGGTCGGCGCGGCCCAGGCGGTGGAACTCTGGGAAACGCTGCTCAATCGCGGCGCGAAGCCCTGTGGGCTGGGCGCGCGCGATACGCTGCGTCTCGAAGCCGCCATGCCGCTTTACGGGCACGAGTTGTCCGAGGACATCGACCCGCTCCAGGCCGGACTGGCCTGGGCGGTCAAGTTCGACAAGGGCGATTTCATCGGCCGCGCGGCGCTGCTCCAGCGTAAGGAAGATCGCGATCTGAAGCCGCGCGTCGGCCTGGAGTTGACGGGCAAGCGTATCGCGCGTGAAGGCTGCTCCGTGCTGGCGGGAGGCCGTGAGGTCGGCAAGGTGACGAGCGGCACGTTCTCCCCCACCCTGAACAAGTCGATCGCGATGGCCTACGTCGAACCCGGCCATAGTGCGGTGGGCGCCGCCGTGGAAGTGGACGTGCGCGGCAAGGCGGAAGCGGCGCGAATTACTCCGCTGCCGTTCTACAAGCGCGCCAAGAATTGACGGACGAGCAACCCTGGCGCGGGATCGCCGCCGGGGATGGAAACCAGGGAGTGCGTTCATGGACCCTAAAGATCTGCGTTACGCCCCGAGCCACGAGTGGTCGCGGCTGGAAGGCGACGTTTGCACGATTGGCATTACCAAGTTCGCGTGCGAGCAGCTGACAGATGTGGTCTACATCGAATTGCCCGACGTGGGCGACCATGTCTTCACGGGCGACAGTTTTGGCGAGATCGAATCTGTCAAGGCGGTCAGCGACCTGTACAGTCCGGTCAATGGCGAAGTGGTCGCGATCAACAAAGACCTGGAGGAAGACCCCGGCATCGTCGCCAAGGACCCCTACGGCAAGGGCTGGATGGTCAAGATCAAGGTCGAACCGGGCAGCAGCCTCGACAAGCTGATGACCCTGCCCCAGTACGAAAAGCAAATCGCTTCGCAGGACCACTAACAAACCGCGCCGTTTAGCCGCGAGCCAAAGGCGAGCGCTGCGGACCGCGCGGCTAAACACCCGGAGGAAACGAGTTTTGTCCTACGTCCTCAACACCCCCGCCGACCAGCAGGCGATGCTGAAGCAGATCGGCGTGGCGTCGGTCGATGAGCTGTTTCGTTCCATTCCGGACGCCTTGCGGCTGAAGCGCCCGCTGGCCGTGCCGCCGGCGCTGGGCGAGATCGAACTGACGCAGCACCTGGGCGACCTGTCCGGGCGCAACCAGTCCGCCGCGGATGCGGTCTGCTTTCTGGGCGGCGGCAGCTACGATCACTTCATCCCGGCGGTGGTCGATGCCGTCGCCGGGCGTAGCGAATACTACACGGCCTACACGCCTTACCAGGCCGAGGCCAGCCAGGGCAGCTTGCAAGCGTTCTTCGAGTATCAGACGCTGATTTGCCAGCTGACCGGCCTCGACGTGGCCAACGCCAGCCTGTACGACGGCGGCAGTGCCGTGGCCGAATCGATCCTGATGGCCCTGAGCGTGTCGCCGAAACGGCACAAGGTCGTCGTCGCGGGCAGCGTACATCCGGAGTATCGCCATTCCCTGACCACCTACGCGGCCAACCTCGAAGTGCAGATCGCGACGCTGCCGACGCCGCAGGGCTTCCTCGATCCCGACGACCTGAAGGCCGCCGTGGACGACCAGACGCTAGCCGTGGTCGTGCAGCACCCCAACTTCTTCGGTGGACTCGAAGAAGTGGAAGCCCTGGGTGCCCTCGCCAAGGCCAAGGGAGCGCTCTTCATCGTCAGCTTCGACCCGATCAGCCTGGGTTTGCTGAAGCGGCCCGGCCAGTACGGCGCGGATATCGCCGTCGCCGAGGGGCAGTGCCTGGGCAACCCGATGAGCTACGGCGGGCCGTACCTGGGCATTTTGGCCTGCAAGGAGGAGTTCGTCCGCAAGATGCCGGGCCGCCTGGTGGGGCAGACCACCGACCGCAACGGCAAGCGCTGCTGGGTGCTGACGCTGCAAACCCGCGAGCAGCACATCCGCCGCGAGAAGGCGACCAGCAACATCTGCACCAACCAAGGGCTAATGGCGCTGAAAGCCACGGTCTACCTGGCGGCGCTCGGGCCGCAGGGGCTGAAGGAAACCGCCGAACTCTGTCTGCGTAAAGCGCACTACCTGGCGGACAAGCTGCAAGCGGCTGGATTGCCGTTGCGCTTCCAGCGGCCGTTCTTCAAGGAATTCGCGGTGAAGGCCGCGCAGCCGTTGCACCTGCTGAGCCAACTGCTGGGCAAGGGTTATCACGCGGGCCTGCCGCTGGGCCGGTGGTATCCCGAACTCGCCGACTGCTTCACCGTGGCCGTGACTGAGAAACGCACGCGGGCGGAGATGGATGGCCTGGCAACCGCAGCCGCTGCCGCGTTGAGGGAGCGCTGAGCCGACGGGAGGCAGGACGATGCCGCGTCGCCGCATACTGATCGGGTTCGGATTGTTCATGGTCTCGTTTGCGGCCGCGCTGACGGTGTTTATCCTCGCCCATCCCAAGCCGGTGATCGATGAAGCCACCAAGAACCGCATTCGCCCCGGCATGACAGAGGTCGAGGTGGATGACATAATCGGCGCGCCAGAAGGGCTTTACACGCCCGGCAACTTCATCACGGGGCGGAAGAGTTATGATGTCATTTTTCATTTCCCCGGCGCAGCGAAACGCAAGCGGTGGGTCGGCGAGCAGGGAATAATCCTGGTTTACTTCGATAGCCACGGAAAAGCGCTTGAGTCCTTTTTCTACCGAGCCAAGTGGCAGTAGTCGCCCGGCAAAGGGATTGGTCGGTCCAAGACATGCACAAGAATCAATCGACCGAGTTGCTGTTCGATCTGAGTCGTGCGGGGCGGCGCTGTCACCGGCTGCCCGCCAGCGACGTGCCCGCCGCGCCGCTGAAGGACTTGCTGCCCGCCTCCGCGCTGGCCGATGCTCCACCGCCGTTGCCGGAAGTCGGCGAGATTGACTTGATTCGCCACTACGTCAACCTTTCCACGCGGAACATGTCGATCGATACGAACTTCTACCCGCTGGGGTCATGTACTATGAAGTACAACCCCAAGCGGCACGAACGGCTGTCGTCGCTGCCTGGCATGGCCGACATGCACCCGCTCCAGAGCGATGAATCCTGCCAGGGCATGCTGGCCCTGCTGTTCGAGATGCAAAACATCCTCGGAGAAATCGCGGGCCTCGACGCGGTTTCGTTGCAACCCGCCGCCGGCGCGCAGGGCGAGTTGACCGCGTTGCTCGTAGCCGCCGCTTACTTCCGCGATCGCGGCGAGAAGCGCACCCGCGTGCTGATTCCCGACAGCGCGCACGGCACCAACCCCGCGAGCGCTGCCATCGCGGGCTTCGATGCCGTCAGCATCAAGAGCACGGCCAAGGGCCTGGTCGATCTCGAAGACTTGAAGAGCAGGCTCGACGCGCGCACCGCCGTGTTCATGATTACCAATCCGAACACGCTCGGCCTGTTCGACGATCAGATTGCGACCATCACGGAACTGATCCATCAGCACGGCGCGCTGGTTTACCTCGACGGCGCGAACATGAATGCCATCCTCGGCATCACCCGGCCGGGCGATTTCGGCGTGGACATGATGCACTACAACGTCCACAAGACGTTCACCGGCCCACACGGTGCGGGCGGCCCCGGTTCTGGCCCCATCGCGGTGCGGAAGCAACTGGCGCCGTTCCTGCCCGCGCCGCTCGTGACGCGCCAGGGCGAACGCTACGAACTCGACTACGACCGGCCCCAGAGCATCGGCCGGGTGCGCAGCTTCTTCGGCAACGTCGGTATTTTGGTCCGCGGCTACTGCTACATTCGCACGCTGGGCGCGGCGGGGCTGCGCGAAGTCAGCGAAAACGCGGTGCTGAATGCCAACTATCTGCTCAGCCGGGTGAAGCATGTCTACGAAGTGCCGCAGGGCGACCGCTGTATGCACGAGTTCGTCGCCAGCGCCCGCACCCTGCGGCGCGAACGCAAGATCAGCGCCATGGATGTGGCCAAACGATTACTGGATTACGGTTACCACGCGCCCACGGTATACTTTCCTTTGGTGGTGCCCGAAGCCATCATGATCGAGCCGACCGAGACGGAGAGCAAGGAGACCCTGGACGCCTTCGCCGATACCTTGCTGCGGATTCGGGACGAGGACGCTGGGTACCTGCACGATGCGCCGCACACGCTGACCATCAGCCGGCCGGATGAAGTCAAGGCAGCCAAGGAGCCGATCTTGAGGTGGAAACCCTGACCTGTCGCCTGTTGCCCTTCGCCACCGCCGACGGCCAGCACAACATGGCCGCCGACGAGGCGCTGCTCGATTCCGCCGTCGGCGGGATTGCGTCGCTGCGCTTTTACGGTTGGTCCGAACCGACCGTCAGTCTCGGCTACTTTCAGCCGCATGGCCTGCTGGAAAAGGACAAACGACTTTCTCGCCTGCCCTTCGTGCGGCGGCCCAGCGGCGGCGATGCCATCTTGCATCACTTCGAGTTGACCTATGCACTGGCCCTGCCAGCGGGCAATCGCTGGTGCGGCCCGGAACCCTGGCTGCCCCGCATGCACGGCATCATCCTCGACGCGCTGGCTGGCTGCGACGTGACCGCGCAACTCTGCACTGAACCTTCAAAGGACAGATTCCAGGGCTTGCTCTGCTTTCAGCACGTGATCGCGGGGGATGTGGTCATCGGCGGCTCGAAGGTGGTCGGCAGCGCCCAGCGCCGGCGCAAGGGGGCGACGTTGCAGCATGGCAGCATCCTGCTAACCGTCAGCGCCTTCGCACCTCTGCTGCCCGGCATCCGCGAACTGAGCGGCCACAGCCTGGCCGCGCCGCCGATCCGCGTTGCCGTGACGGCAGCCTTCGCGGCGAACACCGGCTGGGACGTGCAACCGGCTGACTGGACGGACGATGAGAAGCGCCGCATCCGCGAGTTGACCCTCACCCGCTACACGCAGGACGCCTGGAATCGCAAGCGCTGAGGAGACTCGTAGGTCAGGCTTTCCAGCCTGACTGAACTGTCCTCGATTTACTACTTATCAGCGGCGCTTCAGTCAGGCTGGAAAGCCTGACCTACGAAAGCCGTCACTTCGCAGGTGTCGCCTCTTCCTTGCGTGGCGGCACGAAGTGTTTCTGTGCCCAGATTTGCAGCACCTGCCCGCCCGCCGCCGCCAGTTGATGGAACACCTTGCGGACCTTGCCCGTGTCGAATTCCGCGCGCAGGCAACGCAGCAGCGACACCGAACGGGCCTCGCCGAGCAGTTCCGTGAGCGTCGGCAAGAACCACTCTTCAATCCCATAGACCTTGCCGACTGAAGTACAGACGGGGACCGCTCCGTCGAGATGCGTGCCCAGCTGGTCGCGCACCGCCGTCAACGCTTCCTGAATCTGCTTTTCTTTGAGGCGCGTTGGCTGCTGCCAGTTGTAGGGCGGCGCCCATTCCATCGCGGGCGTCAGCAGGTCGATATGCGTGACCACGGCGAGCACGGGCGGCATTTTCAGGTCGGGCCGGCTGGCGAACCAGCGTTTCAGCTCTTCGAGCATCGCCAGGTCGGCCTGTCGCGCCGGGTTGCGGGCGTGCAGCACCAGGATCATCACGTCGGCTTGCTGAGCGGCATCCTGGGTTGCTTTCATCTGGTCGGCCTTCGGGCCTTGATGGCCGTAGCCGACGGTATCGAGCAGCAGCAGGCGCACGTTGCTGCCGGCCAACGGCAGCTGGTAGCGGGTGATTTCGTCCGTGGCGGGCAGCACATCGGTGCGGGCCTTCTGTTCACCGAGCACGGCATTCACGAAGCTCGACTTGCCGACCTTGGTTTGCCCGAAGATGGCGAGCGTGACAACCTCCACCGGCTTGCCGTCCGGGCCGACTGCACCGGAGCCTTGAACTTCCGCCCCTGTCGCCTTCCGTTGCCAATCGCGGAAGCGCTGTGCGCCGACCTTGAGGCGTCCACTGTTCAGGTCGATCAGGTAGCTGCCCAGCCGATGAATGAAGGCGACATGAAACCAGGCCACCAGGTCTTGCTGGAGCATTTGCAAAGGCATGGTGGTGCCGGCGCGCGAAGCCAGGTAGCGGACGCCGGTCTCGATCGGGTTGAAGACGGCCGACAGCAGCCAGAAGGCGTTACTCGCTTGCCGATACCAGTTGGTGGCCTTGTCGGCCGCTTCCTTGGTCCAGCGCCAGTCATTGACCGAGAGCAGATGACTGCCCGGTACGTTCTGGTCCACCAGTTCGGCCAGGTCGTGGGCCGCCAGTTCGACGACCGTCAGGATTTCCGGGACCGTCAATGAGCTAAACGGGTCCTGCGCCTGCGGGTGGTAAAACTTCGCCAGCTCCAGGGCGAGGTCCTGCGATACGCGAGCATAAGTTTCGAGGTTCTGGAACTGCATGCCGCCTTGCCTGGCCAGTTCCTCCGCTCGGGCCTCAACGAGTTGCATGGCTTGCTTGTCGCGGTCGGTCCAGTGGACGGGCGGCGCGAAGCTGATGCGCGGCAGCAGGCTGCGCTGCCGCAGCCAGTACCAGGCCAGGAACCAGCCGACGCCGACGCAGGCCGACATCGGCAGCCAGACCCACAGGCCGTAGCCGGTTTTCCAGAGGAAGTAAGAACCCAGACTGAGCAAGACGAGCAGGGGCACGGCGACCAGAACCGTGATCACCGCGATGCGCCAACGACTCATGAGAGCGTCTCCTGCGAAGCCGCCAGCAGCGATTATGGAGTGCGCGCCGCGCCCCACGATTTCTCCGCCAGGGCCAGCTGTTCCTGGTAGTAGCGTCGCAGGTCTTCCGTGCGCGGCACATGGCCCTTGTGAACGGCGCTGTAGTAATAGCAGAACGCCTTGCCCAATGCGAAGGTCGAGGCACCGGCGAGGGCCGCCCCCGCCACCGAGCCGACATAGGGGATGAACTTCACCACCTCGCGCACCGCCTGGCGGGTCATCATGCCCAGGCCCAGGGTGCCCGCGAGTTCACCGAAGCGCCGGCCCGTCAGCGGCTGCCCGTACAGCTGCGCCAGGTGCGAGATCATCTGCGTCTGGATGCCGGGCAGGATGAACAGGTCGAGCCAGGGAATGGGAATCGCGCCGGCGGTCGCCGCCAGGCTGCTGTAGCCAATGATGTGCGGCAGGGAACTCTGCGCGTAAAAATCCTGCAACTCGCGACTGGCCTTGTCCAGGGTGATGAGCGTTTGCCGATAGGCCGACGGCAAGCTGGCGAGCAGTTGTTGCTTGAGCAACTCGCCGCCGTAATTCGGTTCGGTATAGCCTTCCTCCGGGCGCGTCAGGTCCACGGCCGTCACACGGTCCACCAGACCGTCGAAGCGTCGCTGCTGTTCATCCACGGTGCGCGTCAGGTCGGGCGGCACCAGTGGGCATTCGGGGTTCAGAATCAGCCGCCAGCGGTCGCCTTCGGTTTCCGTCACGAGGAAAGGGAACGGCATCGGGTGTTGCTGTTGTGGATAAGCTTCGTGGAGGCACGTCAGCAAAAGCAGCACGGGCCGACTGGGCCGCGCCCGGCGGATCGTGCGCAGGTGTTCGATCACGCGTTCCTGCGCGTGGTCGGTGACCTTGACGGTGACGATGACCAGATGCGCCAGTTTATCGAACTGGGCCAGGTCTTCCGCCGGGTCGTAGCCCGGTTCGTCCATGCCGCGCGTATCGAGAAAGTCCAGTAGCGGCGCTTCTGGCGTCGGAAACTGGTATTGCCGGGAAAAGCGCGTGCAGGGCTTGAAGCCCTGCCCGATCTCTGCCTCCTCGGCCCCGGTCAGGTACTTGATGAGCGAGGTTTTGCCGCTCTGGGTCTTGCCAAACAGCCAGAACACCGGCACCGGCGTCTGCTGGCGAATTTCCGCCAGCTTGGCCTGCAAGCGGGCTTCCCGCTGCCGTGCCGAGAACAGTGATGTGAGTTTGGCGATCATACTGGTGCGTCACCCTGCCTTCCGCCGCGAAGCCTCGGTAGTGCGAAGCGGTTCGCGGTCTGACCATATTGTAGGGCGTGGCGGCCTCCTGCCATGTAACGGCACTTCCGCCGCAGGAATCTCGCTGCAAAACGCGCACCGAAACGCGACCTCCGCCAGTTCTTCGAGCGGCGCGTCGGGAGATTGCGGGCTTTCGCGAAGGGATTCAGCGCAATCCAGAGGGGAGGCCGAAGGTGCCGGAGCCGTGGCTGCGGCGCTGAGCACTGCCAGGCTGGTCCTTGTCGAGCTTGGTGTCGGAACCGGAGCCGTCGGCTTCGTTGCCGGTGGGGGTGGCGTCGGCGACGGCAGCCCATTTCATCAGACGGCGCATCACGTCCGCAGCCTGCCGGCTGTGTAGCGGCGGCAGGGGTTGGCCCAGAGCCAGGCCGAGGTCCACCCCAAGGCGACGTTGCACCACGTCGGCAGTGGCCAGCGCCATTTCGCGGTTTGGCATGCGTGCGATGTCGTGCAGCACGACCAGGGCTTGCGGATGCTTGTTGTTGGCCGTTAGTAGTCCTTCCGCCGCCAGCAAGCGGAGTGAACCCGGATTGGCTGGATCGAGCAGCCGCTCCTCCAGGGTGCAGTCGAGTTCACCGATGACCTTCAGCACCTGCGCCAACTCGATGCGCAGTGCCGGTGGGGCCTGCATGTCCATCAACTGCTGCTTCAGGGCCTTGATCAGAATCGGGTCGTCGGCCTGGGTGGTGAGCACGCGCTGGTAGTAAGCGCCCAGTGTCAGAGCGGCACGCACCGCCGCCGGGCCTTTTTCGGCGGCCCAACCGAGCATATCGGCGATGGCGTCCGGGCTGAGTTCGGGGCCTTCGGTCAGGAGCGGCCCGTCGTTGGCTTGTGCCGGATCGGCCAGCGCCGTGCGCACCGCCTGGCGAATCCAGGGCCAGCGTTCCTCGCAGTTCCACAGCAGAGCGTCCGCCGCCGCGCGACGCACGTCCTTCGCCGGGTCGGTAAGAAACTCGGCGGTCTGTTCGACCAGCAGACGGTCTTCGAGATTGGCCAGCGCTGCCATCGCGGCGGCGCGGAGCAGCGGTTCGGGCGCTTCCTTGGCGAATTCAATGACTACCTCGGGTTGCCCTCGTTTCCAGTCCTGGCGAAACTCCAGGGCGGTCAGGGCTGCCAGTCGCACTTGCGCGCGCGGATGCTCCAGCAAGCGCAGGGCAGGGGAAGCGTCGATGGCGACGGCGTCCCGAAATGCTTTGACCTCGGCCATACTCTTCACGTCCGCGAGGTCCGCGGGCCAATCCTTGCGCGTGGAGATGCGCTGCGCCAGCAGGTTCGCCCGCCGCGAGGCAACGGCCCCGGAATCGACCAGCGTTTGCAGTGCGAAGATGCTCAGGGGGACGATCAGCAGCAGAAATCGCGAGACATGCGAGAACCAGTCATCGCTGATGCTGCGGCTCAGCCAGAGCCAGCCGATGCCCATCAAATACAGGAAGGTGGCAGCGGTGCCGAGGGGCTGATGCCAGGCGCGCTGCGTGATTAACAGGAAGGAAAAGACCAGAATCTGTAGCAAAGCTCCCAGCCAGAAGCTGCGCTGCAAGTCCCCTTCGGTGCGGAAACTGCCAATTACCAGCAACACTGCCGGCAACAGCAGCACGACGAGGCGGAAGGCGATCGTCTCGGACGATATCCTTCGCCGGCTAGGGGAGATAGGTCCAGGGTGCATGAGGCTACTTACCCCAGCGCGGATTGGTGCGGACCACGATCTACCGTGCCGGGGTCACAGCCGGGAGCGCGGCGTGCAACGCTGGCGCAGTCAGTAAAACCACTGTAGCTTACCAGCGCATTTCGCCGAGAGCAAAGGATTACAGGCGAGCGCGCGACTTTTCGCCGGGAACATCATCAATTGCGTTCAGCCTATCGCAAGCCGTGGCGTCTGACCAACTCGGACATGCCCGCTTTTGACGCACGCAAGGGGGCGATTCGCCGCGAATTCCGAAGCCACTGGCACGATTGAACTTACGGGAGTCCCTGCCGTGCGGCCTGCTGCTGCCGCGTGCTGTGGGTTCTGCGCGATAAAGCCTCACTGCACGCCGAAAATCCGCTCGACGTTGCCGCGCAGCAGCAACTTGGCCAGTTGCAACGCCTCGGTTTCCGTGTAGGTCTTGGTGCGGATGAAGTCGTCGGCCAGCACCTGCGCCAGTATGCGACGATACATGTTGAACTTGGGCAGGCCGAACTCCAGCTTGTACATGTCGCTGTAGTAGCCGATCTGCTTAGTTTTGGGCACCGCCTGCAACCGGCCGCGCAGGTCGTTCTGAATGTAAACCGGGATGTTCGAGTACCACCAGTGCCCGCTGGTGAAGACGTTCGGGAAGATCCACGAATAACTCACCAGTTCCTGGTTCTGGGCGCTCGACAGCACCGAGATGCAGAACTTCACATCGGGGAAGGCGTTAAACAGTTCCTGGTACTGAATCAACGAGGTCCGCTGGTCGAACAGGTCCTGGCCCTGGTAGACGCCCTTCTCGTAGACCCGGCGGTTGACGCCGATCATCAGGTCGAACGGCAGCTTGAATTCGCGGCAATGCTCGGCGAGCGTCCAGAACACGCCCGCCGGGCTGTCCTTGCCCTGAGCCGCCGTGGGGCTGAAATCCGGCGGTAAGGAAATCGCACAGGCGCGCGCGCCCTTGCTGGTGAAATGCTGAAAGAGCTTCGGCAAGGCCTCGGCGATGACCTCCGTGCCGGTGGCCTTGGCCAGCCGCTCACGCACCGCCGGTTCGTGCAGTTTGAACACCAGATCGTCGGTGCGCAGGCAAGGGACGTATCGCTTGGTGTCGAAGCCTTCTAGGGGGTCGTCGAAGTCATTGGTCAGAAAGACTTTTTCGATGTTCGACTTCTTCAGCACCTGGTCTTCCCAGTCCGGCTGGGCCATCAGCTTGTCGGCGGTGTCGCAGAGCCAGTCGCAATCGCGGGCCGTCAGGCGTTCGCCCTGGTAGCCAAGGAAGGTGCGGGCGATTTCGAGGAACCAGGAATACTGCACCGTGTTGTCGATCCGGCCCATGTGCGACAGGATCGCCTTTACCCGCTGGCGGGGTTCCACGTCCTTCGCCAAGGGCGTCTGGTCCATGCCGGCGGAATGAGCGAGTTCGGTGTAGTAGTGGTAATTGAGGATGTCGTCGAGGCTCTTGGAAGCGGCGGCGTGCGGGTTGATGTGCGAATGCGGGTCGATCAGGGTGATCTTGCAAATTTCCGCGTACAGTTGCTGTGCCAGGCTGTCGTGCAGCATCGGGAAGAACTCCGGATTTCGGTCGAGCGGTTTTGAAAAAATGTCATACAGGACCGTGCCCGAAATTACAAACAAGAAGCCCGAATTCGCCTGCCGCCGCGCGATCCGCGCCGGCGCGCGCTACAGTGATTTTGCGGCAACTTCCAGTAACGATAGTCGTTTACGACCGCAGACGCGCATCGCGCCGCGTGCTTTGGCACACACCTTGCTTTAGCAAATCAGCGTCTGCGGCACCTCGGAACACCGCCGTGGGGGGGGGGGGCCGCCCCCCGCCCCCCCGCCGCCGGGCCCGGCGCGCCCCCCCGCCCCCCCCCCCCCCCCCCGGGCGGGGGGGGGGGGGGGCCCCCCCCCCCCGCCCCCCCCCCCCCCCCC
>JAEUIF010001415.1 GCA_016795185.1 Planctomycetia bacterium
TCGTGAAAAGTCAACGGCGGGCTGCTACACTGTGTCATGACCGGCTTGCTCCTTCCAGGAAACGCAAGTGACTGCGGCTACAATCACTTGACGCTCCGGAAGCAAGCCGGTTCCTTATTCTGGTGAGAAATGCGGGCTAGATCAGGACGCTTCGGTCGGGCTGGAAAGCCCGACGTACAAGAACTCGTTACTCGAACGGAAAATCCGTCATCCCGAAATCGCGCGGCAGGTTGAACGCGCGCCCGTGAATGGTCCCGACCCCCAGGGCGATGGTCCGCCGCCGGGCGCGGACCTCTTCCTGGTAGCGGTCGGGCGAGGTGTCGGCGAGCAGGTCGGCCAGTTCCAGCAACCGTTCGCGTTCGAGTAGTTCACGGTCGGCGGTCTGATCGTGGAACCGCTGCCCCCGGTTGGCGCGTTTGCGCCAGCCCTCACCGTGCTGGGTAATCACGTCGAAGAGCATCACCAGGCCGCGCTCGCTCTGGAAGAACAGTTCGCGCGCCTGGCGAACCGCCACATCCATCCGGCCGCGCAGCGTCCGCAGTTGAATCTCGCGGAAGCCGACATCGTTGGCCAAGGCCGCCAGCTGGCCGTTCCAGGGCGGCAGCAGTTGGCCGGCCGAGTTGCTCAGCGACCGGGCGAACTCCAGTTGTTCGGCGTGCGACTGGTTCAGCATGGCGCGAAACGGTGCCGCACCGGTGCCCAGGGCCGCGTCCAGGCGCGCGGGGTGCTGCGCCGCGAATTCGCGCAGCAGCGGCTGGAGGCTGCCGGTGCCCAGGTTCCAGAGCAGCACGCCCAGACCCAGGCCCTGCTGCCCGGCGTTGCCCACCGCAGCGCCGAAGTTCAGTTCCTGGCCGGTTTCCAGGGTGCTGGTGATGCGCAGAGCGCGTTCCTCGGCGGCCGAGAAGCCCGCCAGTGAACCGGGGCTCGACGCGCTGGCCGAGGTGGGCACGCCGAGCAGCAGTTGCAGCCTGGCCCAGGCGACGCCGTCCAGCACGGGCGGAGCAGCCGGTGTGCCCTGGAGCCAGTGCCAGCGGGCGAGGCCCCGCACGAAACTCGTCAGGTCGGGAGTCGCCTCGGTCTGGCCAAGAAACGTTCCCAGGTGATCGAAATGCGCTTCCCAGCCTGCCTGGCGGGCGTGCTGGCGGTTCAGGTCTTCCAGGCTCAGAGAGCGGTCGCGATAGAGACCTCGCAAGGTCCGCAGGCCCTGCGGCGAGCGGACTTCCGGCTCGGGTGGGCCATCGGCCGACCCCGGACGGTCGCCGGCCAGGCCGAGGACCTCACCGTCCGCCGCGTCCCAGCGTCCAAGGGTGCCGGGCGTCCGCGCCGGCAGCCATTCCGTCAGCGGGTCGCCGTTCCGCGGCGCGAACCGCCGTGTGGTGCTCATGGTTGCAGCCTCTGCTCGTGACTGTGACGAGGATTGTGGCTGCCGACTCCCCGTAGGGTCCGCTGTGCGGACCAGTGAGCCCGGATAAGGCCAGGTCAACGATCCGCACAGCGGGCCCTACGGGGCGAGCCGGTAGCCCTTACTATTCTGCTCGTTGTTTCAAAAACTCACGACATACCGCACCAGCAGGAAGACCAGCACCGGGATGCTGACGAGCGCCACCAGCGCCAGCACGATCAACATCTGGCGCATGCGTTCCTTGCCGCGCAGAGCCGGCACGTTGGTGGCCGGCGTCGTGCGCTCGGCCAGCGCGGGCGCTTGCATGTTCTGGGTCCGCTTGATCTGCTCGCGCGCGGACTTCACCCAGCTTTGCAGTTCCGCCGGGTTGTCGCGCCACTGGCCCCGGAAGCCGAGCATGGCGCAGAGGAAGAAGACCTCCAGGCCGTCGCTGACGGACAGGGAGTCCGTGCCGACGCGGGTGCGAGCGCGCTCGGCCTGTTCCCAGAACAGCCAGGCGCGGTCCGTGGTGCGGAACAGGGCGGTTTCGAGCTTGCGCTCGGACCACTTGTCGCGCCAGGGAGTATCCGACAGGATGATCTCGTCGATCCAGCAGGTGAGCGGGTAGCGCGGGCCGAGAAAGGTATCCGTGCCGCCGCGCTCCGAGTCGTTGCCCGGCACCACGCTGAGCAGGCCCTTGAGTGCTGCCTGCTCGTTCTCGATGGACAGCGCCCGGTTCTCGCGCAGCTTCTCGCGCAGCGCCAGGCCGTGCGACAGCACCGGATAGACGAGTTTGGCCATGCTATCGTTCATGCGCGCTACCGTGGGTTGAAACC
>JAEUIF010001439.1 GCA_016795185.1 Planctomycetia bacterium
TGTCGAAGTTCAACTCCGAAGCCCCGCGCCAGCCGGGGCAGGAACTGTGAAGTGTGCTTTTTCAGTGGTCAGTGGTCAGTTGCAAGCAACCGTCAGTCTTCTTGCAACGGACCACTGACCACTGACTATTCATCCATCACCAATCACTACTCATCAGCGATCGAATCATGCCCCGTCACCGTTCGCCCTTCCTGTGCGCCGCCCTGGTCGCGGTCTTCGTCCACGGCCCGGCCAGGGCGGTCCCGCCTGCTGTCCATGCCGTGGTGCGGTTGCCGTCGCACGGCGCTTCGGCCACGGTCATCGAAACCCGCGCCGGGGCCACCTGGCTGCTCGGCTGCGCCCATGCGTTTGAAGGCAATGACCGACTGAAGCCGATTCGCCTCGATGTGCCGGTGCCCGCCGCCGGCGCGCCGAAGCAGGCTGCGATTCGGTTGCTGGCGGTGGACCATCGCGCGGATTTGTCGCTGATCTTCTTGAACGATGGGCCGCTGCCCTATGCCGCGCCGGTCGCGCCGGCGGGCCACGCGCCGGGCCGCCATGTGCTGTCCATCGGCTACGACGCGATGCGTTGGCCCGCGCAGCAAGCACCAGCCACGTTGCTCGGCAGCGCTGCTTCCACCACCTACACACGCGAGCATCCGGTGCCGGGCCGTTCCGGCGGCGCGCTGCTCGACGCCGACCGGGGCTGGCTGATCGGCGTGGTGCAGGGCTACGAAACCGCCGGCCCGCGCCGCGGCCTGTACGTCTCGCACGCCGCAATTCTGCGCTTCTTGCAAGGGCAGCGAGGTCCGCCGCCGCGCGAAGCCGTGCCGCGCCCGCTGCCCTGTCCGACCTGACCGACCACCCTGCCGCGCCCGTGAGGCGCGCTTGATCTCATGCAGGCGCAAGAGACATTCTGCTCAGTTGGGGGATTGGGTGCCATGCCCACGGCTTGGCGTGGGCCTGGGAAGCTTGGGAGTGCTACATGCCCACGCCAAGCCGTGGGCATGGCACCCTGCAAGACTCTCAATGGAGCAACAGGCCCCTTGAAATCGCACGAAGGAGAATCCCCCATGAAACCCGGTTGGCAAACGAGCGAGTTCTGGATCGCCCTGATTGGTCAGCTGCTGGCCTTGCTGGCCCTGGCCGGCGCGATCCCGCTGAGCGACAAGGACCGGCTGGAAACGGCGCTGGCCAGCGCGGTGACCGCCGTCTTCACGCTCCTCACCAGCGCCGTGATGGTCACGCGCTACATCCGCAGCCGCAGTGAACTAAAGAGCCAGGTGCTGGAGACGCAGCGGGAATCCGGCCCGCCGGTCCTGCCCCTGGTGCTGCTCGGCCTGCTCTGCCTGGCAGTCCCGGCGTCGGCGGCGAGTCCCGCACCGGCGGTAAGCGTCGAGCGGACCTGTCTCTTCCAGCGGCCATCACGCACCGACCCGCAACTGCTGGCGCTCCTGCAACAACTCGCGCAGAATCAGCAGACCATCATTGGATTGCTGCAACAACAACGGCAGCCCGCGCCGCAACCGCTCCTCGTGCTGCCGCCGCAGACGATACCCCTGGGGGGCGCGCCGCGCCAGGACATTCCGCTCGGTGCGGCCCCGCGCCACGACATCCCGCTGGGCGGGCCGCCGCGCCAGGAGTTGCCGTTGGGTCCACCGCCGCGCCAGGACGTGCCGCTAGGACCGCCGCCGCGCCAGGAGTTGCCCCTCGGGCCGGCACCCCGCCAGGACATCGCGCCCGGCGAGGTGAAACCCGCGCCGGCGGCGATGCAGCGCTACGTGCGGACGACGGTGTATCCCGTGCAATAGACGCGGTCGCGTAGCACCTCCTGGCGAGCGGCGGGCGTGAGCCCGCTGTTCGTGATGTCCGCGCCGGGCTGTTACACCCGCGGGCCCACGCCCGCCGCTCGCCTGAGAAAGTGCGGTCGATTCAGCCACTGACGATAGACCACTGACCACTGACCAACCATGAAATGCCTGAGCCTGATGCAACCCTGGGCGACGTTGGTGCTGCTGGGAGCGAAGCGCTACGAGACGCGCGACTGGCAGACCGAGTACCGCGGCGCGCTGGCCAGTCACGCCAGCCGGACCTTTCCCGAAGCCGCGCGCGTTCTCTGTGCGCACGAACCGTTTCGTTCGGTACTGCGCGCCGGCGGCTTCAACCAACCGGCGGACCTGGGTCGCGGCGTCCTCCTCGGCACGGTCGAACTGATCGATTGCCGGCCCGCGCAGGAAGTGCTCGCCCGACTGCCCGCCGGTGCGGCGGAAGCTGCGTTCGGCGATTTCCGCGCCGGCCGCTGGGCCTGGGAACTGGCCCGGCCCGGCCTGTTCGACCACCCGACGCGCTATGTGGGGCGTCTCGGCTTGTTCGATGTACCGGAGCCGAGCTGAAGTACGTCGGGCTTTCCAGCCCGACAGGCAGCGCCGGTGGCAGGCCGCGCTGCCATCGTTTCTCGAATACCGCTCAACTCCGGCGCTGCCTGTCGGGCTGGAAAGCCCGACGTACTTTCGCGGTTGTTCGCCGCAGGAACTCACCATGAAGCCTTCGATTCAAGTGCAGCCGCTGACCACCGCCGACCTCGACTGCTGTGCCGCCGTCGAACGGCAGGCCGTGCCGCCCGCGCTGTGCTGGCCGCTCGATGCCTTCGAGGAGTTCTTCAGCTACGCGGGCCACGGCGGCTACCTGGCGACCTGGAAGGACCAGCCGCTCGGCTACCTGCTCTACCAGGCGGACCGGCCGCACCGCCGGCTGTACCTGGGCCGCATTCAGGTGGTCGAAGGCTGGCGGCGGCGCAGGGTCGGCAGCCGGCTGGTACAGCACGTGCGCCAGTGGCTGCGGCCCGTGCCGGACGTGCAGCTGTATGCCGTCGTCCACGAGTGCTGCGTGCCGGTGCAGTGCTTCCTGCGCGCCAACGGCTTCCGGGCGGTGCGCGTCTTTCGCGGCAGCGCTGCCGACGAGCGCGACGCCTATCTGTTCGAGGCGGCGAGCGCTGTGGAACAGCGCTCGCCTTCGGCTCGCGGCTAAACAACGGAAGAACCTCCATGAAACCGATTCGCAATCGCATCGTCGAACATGTCCGGGTGCGCGCCGGCGACTTGCAGCCGCATCCGCTCAACTTCCGCCGGCACCCCGCCGGCCAGCGCAACGCCCTGATCGCTTCCTACGAAGAGGTCGGCTTCGCGCGCAGCCTGCTCGGCTACCGCCGGGCCGATGGCCAGATTCAGCTGATCGACGGCCATCTGCGGCGCGACCTCGATCCGGACATGCAGGTCACCGTCGAACTGCTCGACGTGACCGACGAGGAAGCGCGCAAGCTGCTCCTGACCATCGACCCGCTGGCGCAGCTGGCCGAGACCGATGCCCAGGTGTTGGCGCAGCTGGCCGAGGTCACGAAGGCCGATTCGCAAGTGCTCAACGACTTCTGGCAAGCGCTGCAAGCCCGCGAGCCCGCTGCCTCCGCCACGCCCACGGCGGCCGAGGAACCGGCGCTGCCGCAACAGTTCCTGATCCTGGTCGAATGTCGCGACGAGGAACATCAGGTGGAACTGCTCGAACGCTTCGAGGCAGAAGGCATTCGTTGCCGGCCGTTGATTAGTTGAACTTAAAGGCGCGCGGCGGGCGTCAGCCCGCTGTTTGAAGCGTCAACAACCGAGCTGTAAACAGCGGGCTGACGCCCGCCGCTCGCCCAGACTTTGCGAACCACGAGGAGAACCATGCCCGCTGCCCATATCGTTGTCGAAACCCCGATCGTGCCGTCGCCGCGCGTGAAGCAAGTGTGCGGCCTGTTCGACCTGACGCCCGCATCCGTGTCGCGCGTCGAATGGGACGTGACGCTGCCGTTGGAGGAGCGTTCCTGGCATATCGGCCTGATCGTCGGGCCGTCGGGCTGCGGCAAGAGTACCATCGCCCGCCGGCTGTTCGCCGAGGCCCTGGCCGCGCAGCAGCCGCTCGATGCCTGGCCCGCCGACCGCTCCATTCTCGACGCTTTCCCGGCAGCCATGCCGATCAAGGAGGTGACGGCCCTGCTGTCGTCGGTCGGCTTCTCCAGTCCGCCAGCCTGGCTGCGGCCGTTCGCGGTGCTGTCCACCGGACAGCGCTTCCGCGCCAGCCTGGCCCGGCTGCTGGCACACTGTCCGGAACTGGCCGTGGTGGATGAGTACAGCAGCGTGGTCGATCGCACGGTGGCCCAGGTCGGCAGCGCGGCGCTGGCCCGCACCGTCCGGCAGCGCGGCCAGCGCTTCGTGGCCATTACCTGCCATGAGGATGTGGAGGACTGGCTGCAACCCGACTGGGTGTACCGCCCGGCGGAGGACCACTTTCAATGGAGGTCGCTTCGATGCCGGCCCGACCTCGCGCTGGAAGTCTGCCGCTGCCGGCCTGCGGCGTGGCGGTTGTTCCATGCGCATCACTATCTGAACGGCAACCTGTCGCCCGCCGCCGTCTGCTTCCTGGCGACCTGGCGGGAACGGCCCGTTGCCTTCTCGGCGTGGATCAACGCACTGACCCGGCACGGCGGCCGGCGCGAGCATCGCACCGTCACGCTGCCGGACTTTCAGGGTGTGGGCATTGGCATGGCGCTCAGCGATTTCTGCGCGTCGCTCTGGGCCGGGCTGGGCATGCGCGCCAGCAGCACCACGACGCATCCCGCGTTTATTGCCGCCCGGCTGCGCTCGCCGCACTGGCGGCTGACGCGCCGGCCCGCGCTGGCCTACGTCAGCCGGGAGAAACAGCAGCCGCAACTGCGCCACGCCGCCACCCGCCTTACCGCGGGCTTCATCTACCAGGGACCGCCTCTGAACGCCGAGCTGGCGCGCCGCCTGCTGGCGGATGGCGGCAGATGACAAGGTGACAAGGTGACAAGGTGATGGAGGAATGAAACACCGAGAAAACTTTCACTCCTGCTCGTGCAACGGAACAGCGACTGTTGTCACCTTGTCACCTTGTCACCTTGTCACCTGCCGTCATCCCCATGCGTCTCACGCCGAATCTTGTGGCCCTGATCGTCGCGCAGATCCGGGCAGGCAGCTTTCCGTCCGTCGCCGCCGAGGCGGCCGGCGTGCCGCGCGAAGTCTTTCGTCGCTGGCTGCGGCGCGGGCGGCAACGACGGCGCGGCCGGTACGCGCGCTTCCGGCGGCAGGTCCGGCAGGCACAAGCTCAGGCGCGCGCCAAGGCCGAGATGGACGCGCGGAACAAGGACGTCAAGTTCTGGTTGCGCTACGGCCCCGGACAGGCCGCGCCACCCTGGGCCGCAGCCAAACGGCCAGCGCGCTCCCGCGACGCCGCCGTCGCCCACCAGGCGGAGCTGTGGCGGCTTCTCGGCGACCTGACCGCCTTGCTCGCTCCCTATCCCGAAGCCCGGCTGGCGCTGACGCAGTTCCTCGATGTACGGCCGGACTCCGCTGGAAGTGCTGCCCTTTGAAACGCGAATCCTCAACAAACGTCGGGTGCCATGCTTGGGCGGCTCTTGCCAGCGATCGTCTACTGCCGGTGCTACCGCCCAAGCATGTTGAGCCGCTGTCAGTGCGACATGCTTGGGCGGTAGCACCGATGCGATGTGCTTCACCGGCGGGAGCCGCCCAAGCATGGCACCCAACCCTGCGCTAGCGAGGGTTTTCGATTCAACCCTCGCTGGCGCGTCGGGCTAACCTTCCAATCGGCTGCTACTGCCCTTCCTATTGATATGAACAACTGTACACTATCACAGAGAGAAGTACGCATCGCCACGATCGAGTTGCAGCTGCGCGACCTGGCAGCCCTGCGGGCAGCCTGCTGGCTGTTGCGCTGGGAACTCCGCGCCGGACAGCGGACCTACCGGGCCTTCGGGCGACCTGGCCAGCCGTGTGCCCATGCCATCGGCGTACCGGGCTGCGCGTTCGAGATCGGGCTGATCGACCAGGGCGGCCATTGGCTGCCGGCCTGGGACGCCGGTCCCGCACCCGACCTCGACGCAGCGCTAGGGCCGCGCGGACTGAACCTGTGGCGAAGCTACCTCCGCGAAACCATTCGCCGCGCTTCCCAGCCGCGCGGCCACACCTTCAACCAGCACACCGACATTGGCGGCGTCCTGCGCGTGCGGATCGGGGGCAGCCTTTCCCAGCACTCTGCCCACGTCCGCATGGCGGCCGACGGCGCGACCAGCCTTTGGACCTTCGGGCCGGGGGCGTGGGAAGCGTTTCGCTATCTCGGCGAAGCCCTCGGCCGGCTCGACGACGCCTGCCTTTCGGACGGAGAACCCGATGATCCGGTCTCGCGATGATGAGAGCTTGTCGGCGGAGACCCTGGCGCACCAGGGCGTGCGCCGTCGGCCGCGCTACGGCATTGAAACCCAGGCGCCGCGCTGTCCGATCTGCCGGCGCGAGCTATTGCTGTTGCTGGGCCGGCGCGGCCCGCAGTGGCGCTGCGGCTGCGGCGAGCAGCCCAAGTAAAGAAAGTAGCCCGCCACGGAGCGGCGGGCCACTCTCTCACCAGTGCTGGTCAGCGAGACGCCAGCGGCGCGCCCGCGCTGCTGATCGACTCGCCGCGCGCGGACAAGCGAACGCCAGTTTTTAGCGCCCTGTTCCACGTCGCAACCCCGAAACCCTAGGTTTTCTGGGAGTTTTCAACATGCGCCCCGGTCGGCACGGACTTTGCTAACTGATGCGGCCGGTTGCCCCAGCACCGGCAACCGTTTCCGCATGACGCTGCCGACCCAGGGATCGCACATCATGGAAAGCAATCATTCGCAACCGGCGCAGCGCGGCGCGCCCTTGATCCGGCCCACGCCGCTTCAGGGCGAGGATGAAGGGATCGACCTGCGCCGTCTGCTGCCCGCGTGGATCATCAGCGGCGTCATTCACGTGGTCGTGCTGGCCCTGCTGATGATTCCGCAACTGGGCAGCGGCCGGGCCGAGGCCGGCACCGAGACAGCCGTGATCGAAAGCAGCATGGCCGACGAACAGAGCATGCTGGACAAGAATCTCGTCAACGACGAGATCGGCAACGATCCCGACCTGCCGACGAACTATAACGTCGATCGCATCGAGGAAGTCAGCGTGCCGGGGCCGGTCAACCCCAACGAGCGCGTGGGCATCCTGAACGCGGCCGACGCTCCCGCCATGACCGTCGCCCCGCCTCCGGGCTTCGGCGGCGGACAGGGCGGTGCGCTGGATGACCCGAACCGCACCGGCCAGGGCGGTATGACCGGCTTCGCCGGCGGCATGGGCGGCCCCAAGCTGGTGCCCGGCGGCATGGGCGGGCGCAGCGGCGCGACCCGCGAGAAGATGATCCGCGAAGGCGGCGGCAATACTCGCTCCGAGGCGGCGGTCGCCGGCGGCATCAAGTGGCTGGCCCGGCATCAGGCGCTGGACGGGCACTGGGGCATGCACGACTTCCACGTTCACGGCCGTTGCAACTGCGGCAACTCCGGCGGCAACCACGACGTGGCCGGCACCGGCTTCGGGCTGCTGCCCTTCCTGGGCGCGGGCGAAACCCACAAGGGCACCGGCAAGAACAGCCTGTATGCCAAGACCGTCGAGCGCGGCCTGAAGTGGCTCATCACCCGCCAGGGCGCCAACGGCGGCTTCAGCGAGAACGGTTACGAACACTCCATCGCCACCATCGCGATTTGCGAAGCCTACGGCCTGACCGCCGACCCGATCCTGAAGGGACCGGCCCAGCGGGCCATCAACCGCTGCGTCAGCTGGCAGCGCGTCAACGGCGGGTTCCGCTACGCCCACCCGCCCGCGGCCGACCACGACCTGTCCGTCAGCGCCTGGTTCGTGCAGGCCCTCAAGAGCGGCCACATGGCCGGCCTGACGGTGCCCAACGTCTCCTGGGCCGGCGTCAACAACTACCTCGACCTGCTGGCGGTGCCGGACGGCAGCGCCTACGGCTACACGGACAACCGCCCGACCCCGACCATGACGGCCGCGGGCCTGCTCTGCCGGGTGTACATGGGCTGGGGGCCGCGCAACGTGGCGCTGGGCAAGGGCCTGGAGTACCTGCGCAAGCTGCCGCCGTCGCCCAACTTCAAGCACATTTACTACTACTATTACGCCACGCAGTTCGTGTACTTCATGGCCCCGGTCAACCCCGAAGCCTGGGACCAGTGGAACGCGAAGATGCGCGACATCCTGATCGAAACCCAGGACCAGGGCCTGAATCCCGACAAGCGCGACCAGAAGGGCAGCTGGGACCCCAGCGGCGACCCGTGGGGCGGCCAGCTCGGCCGGCTGGGCGATACGTCGCTCAAGATTCTGACGCTGGAGGTCTACTACCGCCACCTGCCGCTGTATCGCCGGGAACTCGGCGCCCTGAAGGATGAGGCGATCTTGAACAAGTGACGACTGCAAGACGTGCGGCCCGGAGGTTCACCCTCCGGGCCGGACGGTCCAGTTCCGCCGGATTGCGTTGAGTTTCTTCGCAACAACTCTCCAACGCTGACGCGGATTCAACCCAACGTAACAGCCCCTCGGCATGGGCTGCCGGACGGCGTGCGCTCTGGAGTGAATCGCCATGAACATCAGCGTGCGGAACATCGCCTGCGTGGTGCTCGGTTTGTCGACCGTGGGCTGCGGGGGGGAAGACCAGGAAGCCAGCCGGTCCTCGACAGCGCCCGCGCGGCGGGCGGCTCGGGACGGCAGCGCGAGCAAGGAAACCGGCCCCCTGATCGCCCGCGCGCCCGAGAGCCGGCGCGAGCGGCCTGGCACCGCGCCCAAAGCGGGCGGCCTGGGAGCGGACAACAAGATCACGGGCACGTTGCCCTGGACGACAGGCCGCGTGACCTCGCCGGCCCCGAAACAGACGGAAGTGACGACGCGCGTCTGGGGCAAGACCATGTCGGCCGGCGGCGGCAGCATTACCGTCGCCGTGGACAACGGCGCGGCGCGCAGCTTCCGCACCGATGAGAACACCTTCATCGGCCGCGCTGGCGACAAGCACTTCCACCCGTACCCCGGCGGGCTGGAAGGCATCCAGCCCGGGGTGGGTGTGTCAGTGCAGTATTACGCCAAGAACGGCCAGGAGTACGCTTCGTGGATCGCGGTCGGCGCTCAGCCCTTCGCGCAGAAGGAAGCGCCGACCACCAAGGGAGAATAATCACCGACCCGGCCGAGCCGAGGAAGTCAGCCTGCTGGAGTTAAACTGCGAGTGGCTGATGGTTTCCCTCTGGGGGCTGACTTCCCTGGTTCGGCCGGGTCTTCTGAAATCAACTTTCAAGCACCGCCTCACGGCAGCAGTTCGCCCACCGGAATCTGCCCCACTTCCTGGCCATCCAGCACCACCGGCACCGACTCCGCAGGGCCGTAATCGCGCCGCTGGCGGTAGTCCGGCTCGTCGGCGGGGCCAGTCGGCTCGGTGTACACTTCGACCTGCCGTTCGATCAGATTGACGATCCAGTAGACCGGAATCTGGGCGCGGGCGTAGATGCGCTTCTTGGTGGTGCGGTCGCGGCTGAGTGTGGCGTCGGCCACTTCAACCAGCAGCGCGACTTCGTCCGGCCCCGGATGCCGGTCGGTGATTCGTTCCGTGTCTCCCCGGCTCACGGTGCCGTCGGGCTCGGGCTCGCTGTGCGGCAGGGTAATGGGGTCCTGAATGTCCACCGACCACCCGGCGGGGACCACTCGTTCGAGACTTCTGCGCAGTTTGCGGACCCCGATGCGGTGCGGTGGGTTCTTGGGCATTTTGGCCACCAGGATTCCTTCCAGGAGTTCGACCGGATCGTCTTCCGTCAGGATGCCGGCCTGGATCATCTGGTGATACTGGGCCACGCTCAGCCGCCAGAGCGTATCGAGCGGCTCGCTCATCGGGCTGGGCGTCGCACCCAGGAGCGGCGGGGGCGGAGAAGTGATGGACATCGCGGGGCTCCGGTCGAGGCGGTCGATCTGCTTCAGCCGCTATCGTACCTGCAACCGGGGAAGGCGAACAAGGCTTGCCCAGATTTTCCCCGGCACAGCCGAAACCTGGCGCCGGCGGCGGGGTTTTTAGGCTAGCTACATTTCGGACCAAACTCATGCGGAGAGAACCCATGAAAGCGTGCCAATTCGTTGCCCTGTCAGCCGCGCTGACGTTCGTCCTGGCCCTGGAACCCGCCAGCGCCGCCGACGACGCCCCGCAGCAACAGAAGAAGGGCCAGTTCCAGAAGGGCCAGAAGGGCGAAAAGGGCCAGTTCCAGAAGGGCCAGTTCCAGAAGGGCCAGTTCCAGGCGCAGAACTTCCAGCGGCCCGGCGGCGGTGGCTCGCTGCTCAGCACGGCCGCCCTCGAAAAGCTGAACCTGTCGGCCGAGCAGAAGGAAAAGTACACCAAGCTCGACGAGGAATACAAGGACAAGGCGAAGGCCAACGGCGAGAAGATCCGCGAAGCCTTCCAGAGCAAGGACAAGGACAAGATCGCCGAGGCGATGCAGAGCCTGCGCACCGAAGGCCAGAAGCTGCGCGAGGACTACCTGGCCAAGGTCGAGGGGTTCCTGAACTCCGACCAGAAGAAGACCTTCGAGGAAGTCAAGGCCCAGCGGCCCGGTGGCTTCGGCGGCATCGGCGGCGGGCGCGGCGGCGCTCCCGGTCAGGTGCTGTCCCCCGGTCTCCAGGAACGCCTGAAGCTGAGCGACGAGCAGAAGAAGAAGGTGGAGGATTTGCAGAAGGACCTCGACAACAAGATCAACGGCATTCTGAACGATGAACAGCGCAAGCAGCTGGATGAGATCAAGAAGGGTGGCGGCCAGCCCCCGCGCCGGCCGAACCCCAGCACCTGATTCGTCTCGAATGAATCATCGCTGCCAGAACGGGCGGTCTCCCACCGTGGGGGCCGCCTGTTTTTTTGCGCGCGGCGGCGGATGGTTTGCCCTATAATCCAGGCCGAGCGAACGAGCGCTCGCCTCAGTGCAGCTGCAAGAGACAACTGGCGTAACAAGGCTTGG
>JAEUIF010000047.1 GCA_016795185.1 Planctomycetia bacterium
ACCGCGAAGATCGTGGTCCACGAACCGTTGCAGGAATTGCTGGCGCGGCGCTACGGGCAGGCGTCGTACCTGGTGCCGTGCGGTCTGGCGGACGATTTCTTCGAGTCCGCCGAGGTGCCGGTACAGCGCAAACGCGATGTGCTGATTGTCGGCCCGCGCTCCACCGCGGTGAAGCGCATCGACGACGCGCTGCAAGCGGCCCGGTTGCTGAAGCAGCGGCGCGCCGATGTCCGGGTGGTGCGCGTATCGCCCGAACCGATGAGCGACGCGGAGCGCCGTTTGGGAGTGACGGACGAGTTTCACACGATGCTCAAACCGGCCCAACTGGCGAGGCACTACCGCCGCTCCAGCGTGCTGGTAGCGGCCTCGGACGTCGGCGAGGGCTTTGGCCTGCCGGCGCTGGAAGCGATGGCTTGCGGTACGCCGGTGGTGCTGACCGATATTCCCGCGTTTCGCGCCTTTGCCCGCCCCGCCGATTACGCCCATTTTGTCCCGGTCGGCCGACCGGATCGCCTGGCGCAGACCGTCGGGGGACTGCTCGACAATCGAGCCGAGCAAGCGCGCCTGCGGCAGCGTGGCCGGCAAGTCGCCTCCGCCTACACACTGCACCGTTCCTTCGAGGCGATGGAAACCGCGTTGCTGGAAATCGTGGACCGACAAACCTGTAGGTCAGGCTTTCCAGCCTGACAGGCCCGTAGTGCAGTGTCCAGTGAGTGTTTGCCCGACTGCCAGCAGTACGTCGGGCTTTCCAGCCCGACCCGCAGTGCCAGTGATCCGCGGTGTCGTCGAGCGAGCGCGCCCGGTCCCTGACGCGACGTGTCGGGCTGGAAAGCCCGACGTACTGCTGGCAGCCACTCCCTGGACATTGCCGCAGGTCGGGCTTTCCAGCCTGATCTACCAGCCTGAAGCCCCTCAATTTCTTCCGCAAAGGAGTGCCAGGGATGGCCATCGTCGAAACCGTGCAGTCCCCCGTCGAGTTGCCGCAAGGCGCGAACTGGAACCTGACGGAAGCGGAACATCACTACGGCGGCTTCTATGATGGCTTGCCGATCCACGCCGATTCGGCCAAGGTCCACGAACGGGCGATGGAATTGCTGTTGAAGCACCTGCCCCCGCCGGCGCGCGTCGTCGATGTGGGCGCGGGGGCGGGTTCGTTCAGCAAGCGCATGCTGAACCACGGCTACGACGTGGAAGCCATCGAGATTCGACCGGACGCCTTCCAGGTCGCGGACGTGCCGGTCCATGCCCTGGACTTGCAGCGCGATTGGGCGGAGGAACTGCCCCGGCGGTTCGACGGCCTGGTGACACTCGAAGTCTTCGAACACCTGGAAAACCCCTGGCACTTCGCCCGGCAATGTGCTGCGGCGCTGCGGCCTGGCGGCCTGCTGGTCATGTCCACGCCGAACATCGAATCGAGCCGCTCGCGCATCGAGTTCCTGCTGCGGGCGGAGTTCCGCTTCTTCGGCGAGCAGGCGTATCGCAAGATCGGCCATGTGACGAGCATGACCAGCCAGCAGATCGGCTGGTGTTTCGGCCAGGCCGGGCTGGAGTTCGTGGACCGCTCGTATTGCCGGCACAAGGGCATGTGGAAGCCCGGCAACCCGAAGCGGGCGCTGCGGGCATTGCTCTATGCCCTGAGCTACCCGTTCATGCAAGGCACCTGGCAAGGCGAAGAGAGCCTGATCGCGTTCCGCAAGCCGGCGTGAAGCCGCTATGGCCCCACGGGAGCAGCCATGCAACAGGAGCGCAGCGATGGGACCGCCGGGGCAGAGCACGGCAGCCGGTTGCTGGAGATCATCAACAGCAGCTGGCAGACGCAGGTCGTGCATGTCGCCGCCGAACTGCGCCTGGCCGAACTGCTGGCGAATGGGCCGAAGACGGCGACGCAGCTGGCCGAGGCGGCCGGCGCTCACGCCCCTGCGCTGCACCGTCTGCTGCGGGCCATGTCCACCCTCGACCTCTGCCGCGAACAAGAGAACGGCGCGTTCGAGCTAACGCCGCTGGGAACCCTGCTGACCGGCGACCATCCTCAATCGCTGCGTTGCTGGGCACTCTGGTGGGGACAGCACCTCTGGCCCGTGTGGGGCAACCTGCTTTACAGCGTGCGTACGGGCCGGAGCGCCCGCGCGCTCTTGACTGGTACCACAGGCTTCGCCCACCTGGAGCGCGACCCGGAAGCGGCAGCCATCTTCAACCGGGCGCTGGTCGAACTGACGCGCCTGGCTTGCAAACATATCGTGCGCGCTTACGATTTTTCGTCGCTGGGTCGGGTCGTCGATGTGGGTGGCGGGTACGGCGAACTGCTGGCGGCCATTTTGCACGCCAACTCGACGGCGCGCGGCATCTTGTTCGATCTACCGCACGCCCTGGAAGGGGCTCGGGCGCACTTCCAGCAAGCGGGCCTGACGGAACGCTGCGAGTTCCTGTCGGGAAATTTCTTCGAGGAGGTGCCTGCGGGAGCGACTGCGTACCTCTTGAAGAGCGTGCTGCACGACTGGGACGACGAGCGTTGCCGGCAAATCCTCGGCTGCTGTCGTCGCGCCCTGAGGCCGGAAGCGCGCTTGCTGGTCATCGAGCAGGTCTTGCCGCAGCGACTGGACTCTTCACCGTCGCACCAGGCGCTGGCGCGCAGCGATCTGAACATGCTGGTCGCCCACGCGGCGGGAGAACGCACGCAAGCAGAGTTCGACCAGTTATTGCACTCGGCGGGCTTCGCGATCGCGCGAATCGCACCCGCCGGCGCAACCTGGAGCGTCATTGAAGCGGTTGCCCGGCAGTAGAGGGCATCAGGCGGCGGCTCGGATCGCCCGCACCTCGCCGCGACTCGCCCAGCCCGCCGCGCGGCGCAGCAGGTGAGCGATGGATGGCTGCTGGAGCACATCCAGTGAGTGCCCCAGCGCGCAGTAGAACACTTTGCCCTTGCCCCAGCGGCGCGTCCAGGCCACGGGCATCTCAACGCCGGCAGTCCACGTCAGCGGCCCGCCGTGCATCCGCGTGGTGGCCAGCATCTTCACGGCGGGATCGACGAGCAGGTAGTATTGCTCCGTGGTCACCGTCACATCTTGCAGTCCCGCCACCAGGGCGTCGTTGCCGAGAAAACGTACCGCATAGGTGACGTCGGCGCCGCCGGGGTGGGCCACGAACTGTCCGCCCAGCATATGCTTGTGCGGCCGGCTGTTCAGGAAGGCGCTGGCCGCGCCGTGCCAGGCGAGTACCCCCAGGCCGTTGGCGACGGCGTCGAGCAGGGCCTGCTCCTGGTTGTTCGTCAGTTCGCCGAAGGTCCAGATGGGTGCCAACAGGTCGAACTCGGACAGTACGTCGGGGCGCAGTACGTCGAGGTTTTGCGCGCGGACGACCCTGAAGTCGTCCAGGAGATGTTCGGCCGCGAAATCCGCGCAAGCCTTGGGCCAGTGTCCCGACCAACCGCCGTACAACAGCAGGGCTCGCGGGCGACCCTCGGAGTTAAATTCGTTTACCATTGGCAGCCTCCCCAGAAACGGCGGCTCATTGCGACCAGACTGCTGCTCAAGCGCGGCGGCGAAACGCCACCACCGGACAACGTTCGCCGAGCGCATAGGTCGGCATTCGACAATCGACGAACGAAAATCCACCCGGTTGTTCCGTGAATTGTTCGCGAACCTCGGCGACGCTGACGAAGTGATAGCGGCTGGGGCAATCCCGATAACTATTGACTGCCAGCAAGTGCGCGAGCGACCAGCCGAGTTGGTCCGCTAGCCGGACGAAGTCCGGGGCCGCTTGGTGCAGTGCTTGCCAGACGTCGGCCAGCAGCACACCGCATTCTCGTGAGACTTGCAGGGCCATGCCCAGGCGCAGCTTCAGGATATTCAGGTTTGGCATCGCGCCGCGCAGCAAGTCGTGCAGGACGGCTGCCGGCGTTTCGGGTTGCACGGGCGGCACGAACAGTCGCATGATGCACAGGCCATCGGGAGGGACGATGCGACGCAGTTCGTCCAGCAAGCACCGCTGGTCGTGCGGGTAGGAAAGCAGGTGCCAGCCGCCGTCGCACAGCACGATGTCGAAGGATGCGGCGGTGAACGGTAGGTCCGTCCATTCGGCATGGACCGCGGCGCTGCGCGGCCCCGGCCAGACCGCTTCGATCATGGCGACGGTATGGTCCACCGCTGTCAGTTCCGAGCCGGCAGGCCAAGGCAGCCGATACAGTTCGGGAGTGACGCCGAGAATCAGCGCGCGTGGCGCGCCGTGGACTGCCGCCCATTGGCCGATCAAGTCCGTGTAGCTGGCAACATCCTGAGCCGACGGCCGCAACGGCGCACCGACCTGGTGCCAGTGGTGAGCAATGTCCAGCCAGTGCCCGCGCGCCGACGCAGTTTCTGCCCCGGCCTGTCGCGTGGCGAGAGGTAGCATGCCCGGCCCTCCGTGGCAGTTGCAATAGAGGGCGGCACCATAGCCATCGCCTGGGACATTGTCCACACGGATTGCACGCCGCGCATATGTCCCAGTTCGCCCGAGTTTCCGCGCGGGCTTCAGGCGGCGCGTCGGCCGTCGATCTCGACCACAACCACTCGCAGCTTGCCGCCCGCCGGACGTTCCAGACAGGTTCTCTCTTCCACATCGACGCGGATCGGGGCCTCGAATTCCGCATGCACCACCTGCCGCATCCGCTCGGCGAGGTCCGGCTGCCAGGTGCGGTCCGGCACCACGCGCAGCAGCACGTGATCGACCGCGCGCTGCACGATCTGGAACTGATGGCAGCCGCCGACCTGTCGGATGCCCAGGGTGATGCCCATCGACGATTTTTGCCGGCCGTCCGGCAGGTGCAGCGTCGGATGGCGGCGGCCGTCCACGTGCGTCCACAGCGGCAGCCCGCGCCCGCAAGGGCAAGGGCCGGGTGCCAGGGTGACATCGTCGAGGATGTCGTAGCGAATGAAGGGGTTCACGAAATTGTGCAAGGTGGTGAAGACCAGCCGGCCCGTCTGTCCCGGCTGACAAGGCCGGTCGTCCGCGTCGAGCACCTCGGTCAGCACGCCCTCGGCATGCACGTGCAAGCCGTGGCCCCCGGGGCAAGGGGACGCGACGTAGCCCGCCTCGGTGCTACTGTAGAGGTTCTTCACCGGCACGCCGAAGCTGGACTCGATGCGCTGGCGCACGTTGACTGGCAGCGGTTCACCCACGGCTTGAATCGCGCGCAACCGGGGCAGGCGTCGCCCGCTTTCCGCGAGCAGGCTGGCCAGCACGTCCAGGTTGGAAGGCAGGCTAATCAGGTAATCCGGATCGACCTGGCGCAACCAACTCAGCTGGCGGCGTGGGTCCTGCCGCACGTCCATGACGTGGGCCGGCCCCATCTCGACCAACGACTCGCAGACTTTATTCCAGAAGGGCACAGTTACGCCCTCCAGGAACTGGGGCAAGTCCTCGCGCTGCATCGCCACCAGACGAATGGCGGCCAGCCGTCCGCGCGGGTCCAGCCCGCACCATTCCAGGTCGCGCAGGAAGAATGCGCTCCACCACAGGGCGTCGCGATTCGTCTTCAGCACCTTGATCGGCACGCCGTTGGTGCCCGAGGTATGACTGCCGCCGCCCGCGACCATCCCCGCCGGCAAGGCACGCGCTTGCAGGTCCGCGCTGTGGGCCTGCACCAGCGCGCGCGTCAGCAACGGCAAGCGGCGCAACTCGTCCAGGCTGGCGAGCGGCCCCGCGCCCAGGTCCGCCTCGGTCAGCAGGCGGCGATAGTAGGGCACTTGATGGTAGCAGTGGTACAGTAGGACGCGGAGTTGCTCGAGTTGCAGCGCTTCCAACTCAACAGGCTTGAGCCACTGGGTGCGGTCGAGTTCCCGGTAGGTGGCCCACAGCTGGCTGACCTCGGGAGCAGGCACCGGCGGCCAGATGCTGCCAGGCAACGACCGAAGCTGGAAGAAACCCATGCCATGCCTCCCCGTGTTTCCCGCCACCAGGCGTCGTCAGACCGAACGCATGATGCCGAGAAACCCCGCCCCAATCAATGGCACCGCCGCACGCGCGCGCGAGCCTGCGAACACTAGCTGGATTGGGTGGTGTTGGGTCCGCCACTCCGCCACTTCGCCACGCGGGCAATTTGGCGGACCCCGCTTTGGCTCCGCCACTTCGCCACGCGGAAAAGTGGCGGACCCAGCGCGCGGGGAATTGCCACAGGCTGCCTGGCTTGCTATCATCTCTTTTTCGCTTGCAGACGGTTTGCGTATGGAAAGGACCGGGTCATGGGCGCACGGCGTATCCGCAGAGAGCAACGGCAAGTGGACATGGCGGAATCGCGCAATCGCAATGGCATCCGCAAGACCAAGGAGCGCGTCCGGCGTCTCAGCCGGTTGCAAAGCGCGCTCACGAAGCATCAGCCCCCTTATTCACCGACCGTCCTCAGCTGGCTCAGCGCTGAGCTGGACAAGCCTGGCCGGCTCATTACTCCCGACGACGTGAAGCAATTCCTCGCCAAGAAGTGAGGATGCACTAACAAAAGCCGCAGCGCCGGCGCGGAATGGGCAGACGCCATTCCGCGCCGGCGCTGCGGCTTTGCGTTGCGCGCCCTTCACGGCGCCAGGCGGTCGACCATGTCCCGGAAGGAATAGCTGGTCTGCCAGCGTTGATTCAATTCCTCGGCGGCAGCCTTGAGACTCTTCACTTCGAGTCGTTTCGGAGCCAGCGAGCCAACCGCGACGAAGCCATTCAGCTGTGGCATGCGGAAGACGTAGCACTGGGGGAAGGCGTCGCTGATGTTCTTCAGGTCGGCCTGCACCTTGTCGTGCGGGTGGACGTTGTAGACCACCAGGCCATCGGCCGTCAGCTTCTTCTGAATGTCCTTGTAAAACTGGACTGTCTTGAGGTGCAACGGGATGCCGTTACCGTCGGTGTCGGCGGATGGCTTCAGAAAGGCGTCCAGGTAGATCACGTCGTAGCGCTGTTCCGTCTTCTTCAAATAGTCGAAGGCATCGGCCGTGTGGATGGCGACGTTGCCGCCCGCGCGGACGCCGAAATACTGGTCGGCGATCTTGACGATGGCCGGGTCGATTTCGACCACGTCGACTTTCACCTTGGGCTCATAGTGCTTCAGAAAGTGGACCATCGCCCCGCCACCCAGGCCGACGATCAGCACCCGTTCCTGCTGGGGCCGGAACAAGTAACTTGTGAACATGTGGCGAGTATAGGCGAGCTGCAACTCGTGCGGCCGTTCCAGGTCCACGCGCGATTCGACGATCATCTCGCCGGAATCCTGCACGAAGCCCAGGGTGCGCACCGAGCCTTCCTTCAGGATGCGAATCTTCGAGTACTTGGATTTCTCTTCCCGTTCCACGATCGGTCCCGGTTCGGCCTGACAACTCGGACTCAGCACGAAGCCCAGAGCCAGCAAGGGCAGAATCAGAGCAGCGAGCCAGCGGCGGCGAGCTTGAGGGTACATCAGGGCAACTCCGGGGACGGCGGCGAACGGGATGCGCCAGTCTCCCAGTATCAGCGCGCCGGCCGGCGGAGTCAATCGGCGAGCCGGGGTCGCTTGTGCAGATACAAGCGGTGCGCGTGGCGCAATGAAAACCAGTAGACATGCACTGGCAAAGGTCCCAGACAGGCCCAGTGTCGGGCATTCAGGCCATCGCGCTTGCCGCGCATCGCTAGCACCACGGCAAACACCGCGCCGAGCAGCACGCCGCCGCTCGCGCCGGCCAGGATGGGGTCGACGGTGCCGAGCAATCGGCCACCCGGCCAACTCAGCACGCCGATGAACAACCCGCACAGCGCGCCCCAGACGCCGCCCAGCAACGCATCGCACAACGGTTCCTGGACGCGACTGAACCAACCCGCGAAGCCCGTGCCGTGCCGGCTTTCCCATTCCTCGCCGACGACTTCGGGCAGCACCACGCAGCCCAGCGCTCCCAGCACGGCAAAGCTCAGCGCCGCGGTCAGCGCGCTGCCCACACCGACGACAACGGGCCAGGCGCTGCTTCCGGAGGTCGCGAACAGCCAGTCGCCAATTGCACCGCCAGCCGCGCCGACCAGCGCCAGCCCCAGCAGACCGCGCCCAGCGCGCGCCAGCAGCAAGCGTTCGCCCGCGAAACGTAGATCAGCCTCGGCCCAAGCTGCCGTGCGCGTGGCCAGGTACTTGATGCGCAGCTCGCGCTTGCCCGGCTCACGGAGCAATCGCTGACGCAGGTCGGGCGCAGCCGGAATGGTTACTGGCACCGCGCCCGAGTGGACTTCGTCCCGCATGGTAGCGCTCCTTTCGTCCCTCAGCGCGTTTAGCAGTCGCTTGTGTCCCGTAGGTCAGGCTTTCCAGCCTGACACGCAGTGCCCCCGATGTGCTGCTTGTCGAGGGCGCTGCATGTCAGGCTGGAAAGCCTGACCTACGGGGTGTGGCCGATTCAAGGGACCGTTTGATACAGTGCGCAAAATGCGGACAGTACTGGTTCGACACCGAAGCTCTGGGCGCGGGCTGTCCCTTTTGCTTACTGGCCTTTGCCCTGGAGTTGGGCGAACCACCGACCGTCGATGACCCACCGGAAACTCCGCTCAGTCATCTCGGCCCGTACGTATACCAATTGCTGCCCTGACCCGGCCAACAACTCGGCGCGCCAAAAAGCCTGCGGCGCTTGGCAGCGCCGCAGGCTTGGCTTGATTACCAGCGACAGGTTATTGCTTGTTCAGCGCCTTGTCGATCTCGGACAGCACGTCGGTCTGGCCCTTGGTGGCGTTGATGATGCTGTCCACCTCGTCCTTCTTAACTTCCAGGGTCTTCCACTTCTCATCCTCGAAGCGGACCTCGGTCTTGACCTTGACGTGCAGGTCGTTGACCTTCTTTTCCAGTTCCTCGAACTTCGCGCCCAGCGTATCGTCGGTGTTGCTGGCGATGCGGGCGGCTTCCTGCATGTGCTTGATCGCCACCATTTCGGTGTCGATTTCCTTGAGCTGGTTCTTCAAGGCGACCAGCTTCTGCTTGGCGGATTCCTCGCGGGCTTGCAGGGTGGCGGCCACCTGCTGCATGCGCTCCTGGGATTTCTTCAGGGTTTCGGCCTGGCTCTTCAGGCTCTTATGCACTGTCAGCACCTTGGTGGCCATGTCTTCCACCTGGGCCTGGGTGTAGGTCTTGCCGGCGATCTCGACCGGGCCCTTCGTGGAGACGTACTCCTTGAGGGTCCGCAGCGAACTTTCGGCGTCCACGACTTTCTTGTCGGTTTCCTCGACCTGGACCGTCAGTCGCTTGGCCTGTTCCTCGGCGCTGATGCGCCCCTTCATCAGCTCATCGACGGCCCGGTCCATCTTCTTGATGGCGTTCTCAACTTCCTGCTTCTGGACAGCGGTCTCGCCCAGTAGTTTGTCGATGCGGTCGCTGATCTTACCCTTGGCGACATCCACCCGAGCGGCGAAGTGATCCGAGTAGAAATACACGCCGGTGCCCAGCGCCGCCACGGCCACCAGGGCCACGAGCCATTTTCCCATGATCCAGTCCTCCTCGACAGTGTGTTCGGTTTCGTCTGGCTTACGCGACTTTGTTGGTTTCCCGTCCGCGGTCCACACCAAGGTATTCGCTGGCCGCCGGGAAGATATTGCGCCGATTTCGCGGAATCCAGGCAGGGGGAGAGGGATTCCGCTGCTGGCAGTGTACCGCCGGCCGTGCGGAGCGCCAACCTAATTGCCCGGCTCCGCCAGCGCCTCGAACTCCGTCTTCACTTGCCGGGCGGTCACCAGTTCGACTTCCGGCCAAAGGTCTTGCCAGCCCAGCCAGGCGGAGAACACGAGGTCGCTTTGATCGGTGACGGCTCGGCACCGCGCCAGGTTGTAGGTGCCGACGCGCTTGCCGGCGTTGCGCTTGAAGGCCGTCGCCCGCCGCATGGCGCGCTCCAGGCGGGGGACCAGGGGCAACAGCGCGCGGCGGACGGCGGGCGGAATCGCCGGCAGGTCAATCGGGAAGCCGCCGAACATCCAGCGAGCGACGTGAAAATCGTCTCCCACCACGGTCCAGTACGCAAAGGCCAGCTTGCCGTTCAACAGCAGGAAAGCCAGGTCACGCTGCCAGGCCGTGGCGAAGTAGAGCACATCGAACTGCGATTGCGGGACCGGCAGGCCGTCCGCGTCGTAACACGGCGGCAGTACCCGACAGAAGGTGAGCCAGTTGTACGCCGTCTTCTTGTACCAGAGGGCGTGCGGCGTCGGCGCGGCGGCCAAGCAATCGGCCAGGCAAACAGTGGTGGCAGCGCGCCGTTGTTCCATCGCCTCGGCCAGTGCGGGCGAAGGCAACAGTGGCACCCGTCCCTGCCAGCACTCCGGGCGAAAGGGCACATAGTGCAGCAACGGAAAAAGCTGGGGCCGGGCCTCGTCGTACCAGCGATGCAGCCGCGTGGTCATCGCCTGGCCCGCGTTTCGCACTTCCCCGTGATCCTTCTGGCCGAAGTGAATGACGTTGCGCACCCGAATGTCGAAATCGAAGAGCGCGGAGGGGATGCGGCCGTACGCGCTGAACCAGTTGGAGGCATAGCTCTCGAACAGCAGCCGACGACACGTCTCGAAGGACCGACTGAAGGCCAGGCTCAGCGGCACGATCATGCCGGCGCGCCCACCCGACTTCAGCAGACCGACGGCGCGTTCCAGCACCCAGGCATAGATGTCGGGGCAATCGGCGGTACGCAGTTCAGGCGGCGCGGCATCGCGGTCGGCGGCCAGGTAGGGCGGGTTGCCGATGATGACGTCGAAGCCGCCCGCTTGCGAAACAGCCGGAAAGGCGTGTCGCCAGCACTCGGCGGTGAGCGCGTCGCCCACCACGATGTTCGTGGACTCCGACCCGGCCTGCGCTAGCGTCCGCCGGCATTCCGCCACGGCTTCGTCGCGCACATCGACGCCGTATAGGTTGCTTTTCGTCGGTTGCCCAAGTGCCCCGCACGCTTGGCGAATTTCCCGCAAGATTTGCTGTGCCGCCCACAGGATCGCGCCATCGCCACAAGTGGGGTCGAGTATCGTGACGCGCTCGACCGAGTCGGCGAAGGCAGCGCGCACCTCGGCCAACGTAGGCTCGACAAGCAAGTCGAGCACGAACCGCCGCACGTCGAGGTGATGCGTGACCAGTGCATTCACGGAAGCGATCGCGCCGGCCCGCAGCTGAGCGACCAAGCCCTGGCACCGCCGACGGCGGGCTTGTGTTTCCAGCGGGGTTTCCGTGGGCAACGCGGCGCGCTGCGGCAATTCTGGAAAGAGATAGCGTAGCGGTTGTTGTCGCAGCAAGCGCCACGCGGGGCCGTTCGCTCGAAACGCGGACGGCGCGGCCTCGGCGGCGGCATCGAGCAGCCAGGGCAGCAGAGCGCCGCGCGCGATGAAGTCGGCCACGTCGGGCGGGGTGTAATACGCCCCGGCCAGGGTTTTTCGCTTGCGGTGGTTCACACCAGGATTCTAGCATGAGCGCCAGCAATGTCCCGACAGCCAAGGAGCCGAGCATGTCCGCACCCGAACCGACGCCGCCCACCAAGGAAGAACTCAAGGGCGCTCTGAAGGCCTTCAAGAAGCGGTTGAAACTGACGCGCCTGGACGATGAATCCCGTCTCGGCGGCGGCCATCTGACCAAGGGCGGCAATTCGGGCATCGTCGCCATCATGCCGCCGAACCAGTATCCGCAAGCCGTCTGGGACGAGCTAGTCAAGCAGGGCAAGCTCAAGTACAGCGGCGACGGCACCTACCGGCTGGTTGAAGAGTAGCCAGTAGCCCACCGCGCAGCGGCGGGCTACTTTCAATCGGCTGGGGTTCAGTAACTCACGGCATTTCCCTTCGTCAAGAACACAGGACGGACTTCGCCATGCAACGACGACGCGCTCTCCTCGCGGCGGCGGTGGGCATCATGGTGGCCATTGCGGCCATCGGACAACAGAAGCCGGCAGCGCAGGGTCTGCTGTTGCTGGATTGGGCGAAGAAGGCCAAGGAAGCCGCGCCGCCGACGGCCGTCGTCATCGAGATGGGCCTGAAAGACGCCCAGGCCAAGGACTGGTCGGGCAAAGCAGTCGTCACCGGCGCGAAGGTCGTCCACCGCGAAGGCTATCGCTTCCGCGCCGGCGACAAGCTGATGGAACCGGACAGTTGGGTCGCATCGTCGCACCGGCCGTTGCGCGCGCCGCCCAAAAGCCCCGCCATCGTCGCCGTGGAACCCGTCGCCACGGTCGGTGTCGTCTTGCACCTGAGCGAGATTCAGCCCGACGCGAAACTGTCGCTCACCATTCCCGAACACGACATCAAAAACCTCCAGGTGTCCTTGAAGGACACCCTCACCGGCCAACCGCAATCCCTCGAAGGTGGCCGGCTGGCCGTGCGGCTGATTTCAACCGCCACGCCGATCGCAACCGGCAAGACCGAGGACGACTTCCCCGCCGCCTGCTACGGCCCCGACGGTACGCTCTGGGTGGCCTGGATCGGTTATCACGTCAAGGAAGACAATCGCCGCATCGAACCGCCGCAGCTCAAAGCGCAGCCGAAGGACTTCAAGGCGTACCACACGCCGGAGTTCGGCGACCAGCTGTTCGTGAAGTGCCGCAAGGACGGGAAGTGGAGCGAGCCTATCGAACTCACTGACGCCAAGCAGGATTTAGTGCGCTGCGCGATCGGCGCGGAAGGCACTGGCACGATCTGGGTCGCTTACAGCGCGCACCGCGACGGCGGCCATGCGATCTATTTGCGCTCTATCAGCAGTGCGGCGAAAGACAACAACCCCGCACGACCGCAGCTGGGATCGGAACAAAAGATCGTCGCGGAGAAGGGCTCGTCGCTGATTGGTCCCGTCCTGGCTACTGACGGCCAGGGGCGAATCATTGGGTGTTGTCAGTCCTGGAGTGTGAATCCGAAGGACGCCCGCTGGGGTTCTTCCATCCTCTTCTTCGGCCCGAACAAGGGACAATGGCAAGCAGGCGACGCCATCGGCATTCCCGGCGAGGGACTCCCGTGGACCAACTGGCACCCCGCCCTGGCCGCCGGCCCTCGAGGCCTGACCGCGGAAGTCTTTGACACCTACCAGGCTTACCACGGCGCGGACTACGACATCATCATGCCCTGGGAGAATGACTACAAGGCGCTGGCCGCTTCATCTCGCTACGAGGCCCGCCCCTCTATCGCCTACGACCCCCAGGGACGCCTTTGGGTCGCCTACGAGGAAGGCCCTGAACAATGGGGCAAGGACTTTGGCGCGCTCGACGCCGACGACGGCAATCCGCTCTACTTTGCACGTACCATCAAGGTCGTTTGCCTGGAAGACGGTAAACTGAAGCGGCCCGTCGCGGAGTTGCCGCCGCTGGCAGCACGTGCTGGTTCGCCGGATACCGGCGCGAAGGTCGAAGCGTTGCCGCGCTACGCTTACCCCAAGATCGGCATCGACGGCAAGGGCCGGGTCTGGGTGACGTATCGCCAGAAGTTCGGCACTCGTTACACCTCGCATCCGGGCTCTTACTGGCTGACGATGGCTCGCCGGCTCGACGGCGATCGCTGGAGCCCGCCCATCGAGGTCGCCCATTCCGATGGCCTGCTCGATGACCGCCCCGTGTTGCTGCCGCACCCCGCAGGCGGCCTGCGCATCGTTCACAACACCGATGGCCGCTACTCGACGCCCGAGGTGATCGATAACCAGATTTACATGAGCTACCTCGACCTGCCCGGCGAGCCGGTCGAGCCGAAACTGGTTGCCCACGATGCCGGCAAGAAGGATGAAAAGCTCGTGGCCCGCGCCAAGACGGAGAAGGAAAACGTCGAGCGCATCCGCAAGTACCGCCTCGAAGCGGGCGGCAAGAAGTATCAGCTCTTGCGCGGCGAGTTCCACCGGCACACGGAACTATCCTGGGACGGCGGCCCCGATGGTTCACTGGAAGACATGTTCCGCTATGGCATCGACGCCGCCGCGATGGACTGGATCGGCAACGGCGACCACGATAGCGGCGCGGGCCGCGAGTATTCCTGGTGGCTGGTCCAGAAACTGACGGATGCCTACCACGTGCCGAATCGGTTCACACCGATGTTCACCTACGAGCGCAGCGTCAGCTACCCGCACGGCCATCGCAACTGCATGTTCGCCCAGCGCGGCGTGCGCACCTTGCCCCGGCTGGCCGAGCCGGACAAGGAGAAGGCCGTCGCCGGCATCCACGCCGACGACACCAAGATGCTCTATCGCTACCTGAAGGAACTGGACGGCATCTGCGCCAGCCATACCAGCGCGACGGGCATGGGAACCGACTGGCGCGACCACGACCCGCAAGTCGAGCCGTTCGTCGAAATCTACCAGGGCGACCGCAACAACTACGAATACCAGGGCGCGCCACGCGCGGGTTATGACCCCAAGGGCGACGCCAGGCCCTTCAGCATTGGCGGCTGGCAGCCCAAGGGTTTTGTCAACCTGCCGCTCCTGGAAGGCCGTCGCCTCGGTTTCCAGGCGTCGAGCGATCACTTCTCGACGCACATTTCCTACTGCGTGGTGCTCGCCGAAACGCACGACCGCGCCGGCATTCTCGCCGCGTGCAAAAAGCGCCACTGCTACGGTGCGACCGACGACATCATCCTGGACGTGCGCAGTGGCACGCACATCATGGGCGACGAGTTCAAGAGCAAGGAAGCGCCAAAGTTTGAGATCAAAGTCATCGGCACCGCGCCGCTGACGCGCGTGACGATCCTGAAGGACAGCGAACCGGCCGTCGTCTTCGACAAGCTGAAGGATGCGAACTTCCACAATACCTGGACCGATCCCAAGCCGTCGGCGGGCACGCACTACTACTACGTCCGGGTGGAGCAGGCCGACGGCGAGTTGGCCTGGAGTTCGCCGATGTGGATCGAGTACGCGAAGTGAGTTTTCCTAGTGCAAAGTCCAGGGAGTGATTGCCTGACCGCCGGCAGTACGTTGGGCTTTCCAGCCCGACAGGCAGCGCCGGTGATCCGCGGTGTCCGCGAGCGGGCGCAGCCAGCCCCTGGCGCGACCTGTCGGGCTGGAAAGCCCGACGTACTCCAGGCAACCACTCTCTGGACAAGGCACTAGCCGCGGAATGGTCGCCCTCCGCAGTCCGCGTGGCTTCTTCACGACTCCCCGTCGCCCACGTCGAGCCGGTGGTGAAACTCACTGATGGCGCATTCGAGCAGCCGCAGCACGGTGGCGGTCAGCAGTTCCATCGGCAGCGGTGGGAAATGCACGTAGCTCGCGCCCAGGTCCCAGGCCAGTTCCGCGAGCAGTGGATTCTCCACCTCGCCGACGGCCACCAGGCGCACCCTTGGTTGTTGCCAGTGAACGCGCTCCAGCAGCCCCAGTTCCTGTTCCAGCTTGCCGCCGAGCCGCACCACCAGCGCCGCCGGGCAGTCCGCGCGCAGCAGTTCCAGGCAATGCTCGACCTGCCGGGGTTCCCGCAGCGCCCAGCCGCGCTCCTGGCACGGCACCCGGAGCAGCTGCGCTAGCCGACCGTTGCGCTCCACCACCAGGACTTGCGGATGCTTCATGGCGGCGGGGCCTTTCCGGGTCGCTGCGGGCTGGGATCGGGAATCCCCAGCGCCTGCATGCGCCGCAGTAGCAGGGGCCGCCAGATCGTCAACATCTTCGCCGCCTCGCTCTTGTTCCCCCGGCTGGACTTCAGCGCCAGCGTAATCAAACGGCGTTCGATCTGTTCGAGCAGCTGCTTGAGCGGCAGCGGTCGGGCTGGTTCCGGCGCGGCCAGCTGGTCCAGCTGCACGGCCCGGCGCACATACGCAGGCAAGTCCGCAGGCTCCAGGCGGTCGCCGGTGGCGTGGGCCTGGGCGGCGGCCAGTACGGCGGCCAGTTCGCGCAGGTTGCCCGGCCAGGTATGACCGCGCACCACTTCCCAGCATTCCGGCGACAACCCGGCCACGCGCCGCGCCCCGTCGCCGCGCGCGCGGTCGAGCAGCAGTTCGGTCAGCAACGGCAAGTCAGCCTGGCGCTCGCGCAACGGCGGCAACGCGATGGTCATCACCGCCAGCGCGCAGTGCAATTCGTCGAGCAGTCGGCCGCCGCGCATGGCGGCGGCGGGATCGGCGGTCAACCCCGCCACCACGCGCGGCCGGGCCGGGATCGGTTCCGCGAGCCAGTCGACGAGCTGCGCCTGGACCTCGCGCGGCAGCGTATCGGGCCGACGGAAATACAGCGTGCCCACGGAGCCACGGCGCGTCAGCCCGCCTGGCCCGAACAGCACACCCGCCAGCGCAGCGGGCGGCAAGCCGGGACAATCGACGGCGGCAAAAGTGCGTTCCCGGTGGGTGCCGTGATGATGGATGAGGCGCGCCAGATGCTGCTTGCCCGTGCCGGCTTCACCGAGCACCAGCACGGGAGCCAAAGTCTGGGCGGCTAACCGCACCTGTTCGGCAACTCGTTGCTGCGCTGGCATCGAGCTATCGAGATGATCCAGCCGATAATGCTGCGCCGCGCGGACGCGCAGTTCGTGGAGCTTGTCGGGCAGCGTGGTCCCGGCGGCATGCGCGGGACCGCCGACGACCGCAATCTTGCCGAGGATGCCGAGCAGGCCCTGCTCGTCGCGCCAGGGCAGGAAATCCACCTCCCACCAGCCGCGGGCGGCGCGGCCGGCGAAAGCACGGCGCGTCTTGCTGGCCTGACCGGCGAGCACTTCGGGCGGCGGCGCGAGCGCGGCCGCCACCGCTTCCCAGGTGCCCGGTTCAGGATGGCGGGTGCGCCGGCAGACTCGCCCGCGATACTCGGCGGCGTCCAGTCCGGTCAGTTCATTCCAGGCGCGATTGGCAAAGAGCAGGCGGCGCTGGCGGTTCAGCAAGAACAGCGGGTCCCGGCTGCGCTGAAAGAAGGCCCGCCAGCGGAAGAGGGAGTCGCTCATGGGAGATTGAAAGTAGCCCGCCGCTCCGCGGCGGCACGAGCGGCGCAGCCGCTCGGAAAGTAGCCCGCCGCGGCGCAGCGGGCTGCTTTCCCGCGACGGTTACTTCAGAAACAGCAACGATATTTCCACGACGGCACCCGCGCCGATCAGCGCTGCTTGCAATGCGAAGGGCGCGTCGTGCAGCGACAGGCCGCTGAGAATCAGGACAATGCCCGCCAGGAACAGCACCATGCGCACGCCCCAGCGAAACGCCTCGCGGAAGATGGCGTCCCAATGGTCGAAGCGCGTGCCGCTGTAGACCAGGCTGATGACCACGATCATGATGGGCAGGTGCCAGTAGATGTCGGCCATGCCCGTGCCCAGCAGGGGAGCGTTCATGCTACCGCCTCCTGGAGCTTGGGATCAGTGGGGTTCTCTTCCGGCGCGGCGGCCAGCGCTGGGCCGGCAAACGCATCGTAGATCACCAGGATATTCAGCACGCCGGCAATCACGGTATAGACCCAACCCAGGTCCCAGTTCTTGTCGCTGCCCACTTGCAGGCGGTTCAGTTCGGCTTCGTCGGGCGTCTTCTGGAACTCGTGCCAGAACTCGCTCGACTCCTTGGCGACTGGCGGCTTGCCGTTGTATTGCATGATGGCCGGCCAGGCGGCGATACCGATCCAGAACTGCCCGGCGAAGGGCAGCCGGTTGACTGCGTTACGGCCCGACTTCGGCAGGAAGCTGAACGGCGGCGACGATGGCACTCGTTCATCGGTATCGGGCAGGTAGACATTCTTCCATTGGCCCAGGTACATGCCGAAAAAGAACATGCCCAGCAGGCAGACCATGAACATCAGCCCTTTGCCGAAGCGGCCCTGATAGATCTGGCCCAGGCCGGGCACCAGGTAGCTGAGCAGCGCGGCGAAGTAATCCGACCGTTGCACGGCCGGCGGCGGCGATGGCTCGGCGGCGGGGGCAACGGGCTCCGGAGAGGTGGACATGACGAAAGTCTCATCGAGGTTGAAGACGATCCGCGGGCCGAGAGCTACGCCGCGTATTGTATCGCCGGCCGGCGGCGAGGTCCACGCGAACGGCGCAGTGCATAGTCAAAAGAGATGTTGCTCGAACGAGGGTTGGGTGGCTCGTCCCTCGGTACTCCGAGGGCGTGCGTGTCGCTCTCCACGCCCTCGGAGTACCGAGGGACGTGCCACCCCAGGATAGACTCGCGCCACCGGTCGCATGATTTTGCACTGGGGCAACCGCGTTTGCTTCGTCTCCGGCCCGCCGGATATAGTGAAGGGAGCGGGGTTGGACCCTGCCGCCCGCCGCGGCGTTGCCTTTCGGGAGACCCGTCCATGAACGTGCCGACGCTTGCACCACTGCGTTTCGCGCCCATTTTCCAGCCGCGCCTCTGGGGCGGCCGACGCCTGGGCGAACTCTTCCGCTGGGCGCTGCCCGAAGGCCCCATCGGCGAAGCCTGGGTACTCAGCGACCGCGACGACTATCCGAGCCGTGTGGCCGATGGCCCCTGGCAAGGCTGGACGATCCGCCGCCTGCTCGAAGCCCACGCCGATCAGCTACTGGGCCGGCACGCCGAGTTGCACCGCCGTTTTCCCTTGCTGCTGAAGTTTCTTGACGCCCGCGACACATTGTCCGTGCAGGTTCATCCCAGCGACGCCCACCACGAACACTTGCCGCCGGGCGAGCGCGGCAAGACGGAAGCCTGGCTGGTGTTGCACGCGGACCCTGGCAGCAAGATCTATGCGGGCGTCTGGCCGGATGCTTCGGCGGCAGCGCTGCGCGCCGCGCTGGAGGAGCGCACGCTGGCGCAGCGCTTGCCTTCGTTCGCGCCGCAACCGGGTGACGGCATCTTTCTGCCGGCCGGCGCGATCCATGCGCTGGGCGGCGGGCTGGCTATTTTTGAGTGCCAGCAAAACAGCGACGTTACCTTCCGACTTTACGATTGGGACCGCACCGACGCGCAAACCGGCAAACCCCGCGCGCTGCACATCGAGCAAGCCATCGCCTGCACCGACTTTTCTCTCGGGCCCGTTGGCCCCACTGCGCCTGTGGTGGAAACCAACGTGCCGGTGCTGCGCGAAAGCCTGTTCCGCTGCGCTTTCTTCCACCTCCAGCGCTTGACGGGCCGGCAGCCTTTCCGGGTGGGCGCGGCCCAGGAATGCCGGGTGCTGATCGGCTTGCAAGGCCAGGCGCAGCTGGAATATCAGGGCGGGCTCGCCGCGCTGGGACCGGGCGATGTGCTGCTCGTGCCCGCATCGGTCGGCGTCTGCAACTGCCGGCCCGTGGCCCCGGCGGGGCAACCAGAAAATGTCGTGCTGCTGGAAGTTGCTCTGCCGAAATAGTTTCGACCCGATAAGGGACGAGGTCTGGGGAAAATCCGGTTGACAACCCCAGATGTTGTGATAACTTACCCCTCTGTTCCTACATATTGGGTACTCGAACGATTCATCCGTTCATCATCCGGTCTTCACGGGCCACGTGTGCTACGCAGCCACGCCCATCCCTTCCCCCATTCTGGCGGGTATGGCGGCATGGAGGCCCGGTCGAAGAGCGCAGGAGGACGCGGCCATGGGTGTCCTGCCCGACTGGCAAATCCAGCGCGACGTCAAGATCGAGCCGTTCGCGGACGACACGCCCCGGCCCGGCACGATCTCGTATGGTCTGTCGAGCTACGGCTACGACGTGCGCGTGGGGCGGAAGTTCAAGGTCTTCACCAACGTGAACTGCGTCGTGGTCGATCCCAAGCACTTCGACCCGAAGTCGTTCGTGGATGTGGAAGGCGACTTTTGTCTGATCCCGCCGAACAGCTTCGCCCTGGCCGAGACGGTCGAGACGTTCGAGATTCCGCGCGACATCCTGGCGATCTGCCTGGGCAAGAGCACCTACGCGCGCTGCGGCATCATCGTCAACGTCACGCCGCTGGAGCCGGAATGGCGCGGCCGCATCACCATCGAGATCAGCAACACCACTCCCCTGCCCGCGAAAATTTATGCGGGTGAAGGCATCGCGCAGATCCTGTTCGTGCGCGGCGATGCCATCTGTCGCGTCAGCTATGCGGACAAGAAGGGCAAGTACCAGGACCAACCGGGCCTGACCTTGCCCTTCGTCGTCGGCGCGGCGAAGACTTTCGCGAACGGCCAATAGTTGCGAGCGCGATCATTGCGAACGCGACGGCAATCAGTGATTGGCTCCACGTCCGGAGTCAAGGAGATACGCCATGAACTGGCAAGATCGCATTGAAATCAATCCCAAGGTGCTCGCGGGGAAGCCAGTCATCAAGGGAACGCGCCTGGCAGTCGAGTTTATTCTCGAACTGCTGGCCGAGCAGTGGAGCCACGAGACCATCCTCAAGCAATATCCACAACTCGCGCAGGACGACATCTGGGCCGTGCTGCAATACGCCACGGAGATCGTCAAGCAGGAAAAGCTCTATCCCATCCCGGCGTGAGCGGCGATGAGTACGTTCCTGGCCAACGAGAATGTGCCGATTGCCGCCGTGCAGTTGGCGCGCTCGAATGGAATCGAGGTTGCTTCCATGGGCGAGCTTCAACCCGGGGCCGTTGATGAAGTGGTGCTGGCACGGTCCCAGGCCGAAGGCCGAGTTCTCGTTACCTTTGACAAGGATTTCGGCGACTTGGCGTTTCGGCAAGGCCGCCAGGCGAGCGCTGGCGTCATCTTGTTACGGCCACGGTTGCGCGACGCCGATTACCTGGCCCAGTTTTTGCTGAAAGTTCTTCAGCAAAACATCGCGTGGGAGGGCCACTTCTCCATTGCCCGGGAAGGGCGGTTGCGGGTGGTGCCGCTGCCCGACATCCAACCCTGAGCAACCGACCCTCTCGATTCGTTTCCCAAGTTCTCTCACGACCGCGCTTGGTCATGAACCATCGCTTCCCATGAAGCGTTTGCCATAGCCTGTTCTCTCCATTGATGAATGTGTACAATAGTACACAAACAGGGGCTGAGATATGCAGATTACCCGCCGTTACACCGTGGCCGGTCAGGACCCGTTCGCGAGTTTCACGTTCGCGCCGCGCGTGTCGCGGATCGCCAATCCGAATGGGTCCGTCGTCTTCGAGATGACCAACATCCTCGCCCCCGAAGGCTGGTCGCAGGTCGCGGTGGACGTGCTGGCGCAGAAGTATTTCCGTAAGGCCGGCCTGCCCACGCGCACCGAGAAGGTGCCCGAGGAAGGTGTTCCCGAGTGGCTCCAGCGCAATCGGCCGGCGGACGACGACGCCAGCGGCCAGGAAACCGATGCCCGCCAGGTCTTTCGCCGACTGGCGGGTTGCTGGACCTACTGGGGCTGGAAGGGCGGCTACTTTTCGAGCGAAGCCGACGCCCGCGCCTTCTTCGACGAAACCTGCTGGATGCTGGCCGCGCAGCTGGCGGCCCCGAACTCGCCGCAATGGTTCAACACCGGCCTGCACTGGGCCTACGGCATCGAAGGCCCGCCGCAGGGCCATTTCTTCGTGGACCCGATCACCCAGGCGATGCAGCGTTCCACGTCGGCGTATGAGCGACCAGCCCCCCATGCATGCTTCATCCAGTCCATCAACGACGATCTGGTGAATGAAGGCGGCATCATGGACCTGTGGGTGCGCGAAGCGCGCATCTTCAAGTACGGGAGCGGCACTGGTACCAATTTCTCCGCGCTGCGCGGCGAGGGCGAGTCGCTGTCCGGCGGCGGCAAGTCGAGCGGGTTGATGAGCTTCCTCAAGATCGGGGATCGGGCGGCCGGCGCGATCAAGTCGGGCGGCACCACGCGCCGCGCCGCCAAGATGGTGGTCCTCGACCTGGACCATCCCGATATCGAGGAGTTCGTCAACTGGAAGGTGGTGGAAGAGCAGAAGGTCGCGGCCCTGGTCACGGGGTCGAAGTTGCTCAACCGCCACCTGAACGCCATCCTCAAGGCCATCCACGGCTGGGCCAAGCCGCAGGAGCGCTTCGACCGGGTGCGCAACCTGAGCCTGAAGAAAGCGCTGTCCGAGGCCCGCGCCGTGCTGGTGCCGGCCAACCTCATCGAGCGCGTCTTGCAACTGGCGAAGCAGGGCGCGACGGCGCTGAAGTTCGAGGAATACGACACCGACTGGAACTCGAAGGCGTACTTCACGGTCAGTGGTCAGAACAGCAACAACTCGGTGCGCGTGGACAACGCCTTCATGGAAGCGGTCGAGCGCGACGGCGACTGGCCGCTCTACTGGCGCACGGAAAAGGAAAAGGCGAAGAAGGCCGGCCGCTCGCCGAAGCCGTGCAAGACCCTCAAGGCCCGCGACCTGTGGGAGCAAATCGCCAACGCCGCCTGGGCCTGCGCCGACCCCGGCATGCAGTACGACACGACCATCAACGAATGGCACACCTGCCCGGCGGACGGCCGCATCAATGCATCTAATCCCTGCGCCGAGTACATGTTCGTTGATGATACTGCATGCAACCTGGCGTCGTTGAACCTCATCAAGTTCCACGACGCCGCCACGGGCAAGTTCGATGTGGAGTCGTTCCGCCATGCCTGCCGGTTGTGGACGCTGATCCTCGAAGTCTCGGTCTACATGGCGCAGTTCCCTAGCCAGGAAGTGGCCCGAAAGTCGTATGACTTCCGCACGCTTGGACTGGGCTATGCCAACATCGGCTCGCTGCTGATGGTGCAGGGCATTCCTTATGATTCCCCGACCGCCCGCGCCCAATGCGGGGCCATCACGGCGCTGATGCATGCGGCTTCCTACGCTGCTTCGGCGGAGATCGCCGGCGAGCAGGGGCCGTTCGCGCGCTACGCGGACAATCGCGACGCGATGCTGCGCGTGATCCGCAACCACCGCCGCGCCGCTTACAACGTGCCGATGTCGGAGTACGAGGGCCTGACCATCAAGCCGGTCGGCATCGATGCCCACTACTGCCCCGATTACCTGCTGGCCGCGGCGCGGCGCGAGAGCGACCGCATGCTAGAACTCGGCGAGAAGCACGGCTTCCGCAATGCTCAGGTCACGGTGATCGCCCCGACGGGGACTATCGGGTTGGTCATGGATTGCGACACCACCGGCATCGAGCCGGACTTCGCGCTGGTGAAGTTCAAGAAACTGGCGGGCGGCGGGTACTTCAAGATCATCAACCAGTCGGTGCCGCCGGCGCTGGCCAAGCTGGGTTACACGCCCGCGCAGATCGTCGATATCGTTCGCCATTGCCAGGGTGCGGGCAAGCTCGATGGTTGCCCGCACATTAACCGCGCCAGCCTGAAGGCCAAGGGCTTCACCGATGAGGTGCTGAGCAAGGTCGAGGCGGGTTTGCCGGGTGCCTTCGAGTTGCCGTTCGCTTTCACCCGCTGGAGCCTGGGCGACGAGTTCTGCATCAAGAACCTCGGGCTGAGCAAGGATAAGCTGGACGCTCCCAGTTTCGACCTGCTGACAGGACTGGGATTCACGCGCGAGCAGATCGCCGAGGCCAATGCCTGGGTGTGCGGGACGATGACCATCGAAGGCGCGCCGCACCTGAAGCCGGAACACTATCCGGTCTTCGATTGCGCCAACAAGTGCGGCAAGAGCGGCCAGCGCTATCTCTCCGCCGAGTCGCACATTCGCATGATGGCCGCCGCGCAGCCGTTCATCTCCGGGGCGCTGTCCAAGACCATCAACATGCCGCACGAGGCTTCCGTCGAGGACGTGAAGCGGGCCTACCTGCTCAGCTGGCAGCTGATGCTCAAGGCCAATGCCCTGTACCGCGACGGCAGCAAGCTCAGCCAGCCGCTCAACAGCGTTTCCGACGGCGGCACGGACGAGGCCGCCGAACTGGCCGCACCGGAACCGAAGGCCGAGCCGGTTCGCATTGCGGAAAAGATTGTTCACCGCTATATCCACCGCCGTCGCCGGCTGCCCGATCGGCGGGCCGGCTACACGCAGAAGGCGCGGATCGGTGGACACAAGGTCTACATCCGCACCGGCGAATACGAGGACGGGGCGCTCGGCGAGATCTTCATCGACATGCACAAGGAAGGCGCTGCCTTCCGCAGCATGACGAACTGCTTCGCCATCGCCGTGTCGCTCGGCTTGCAGCACGGCGTGCCGCTGGATGAGTTCGCGGATGCCTTTCTGTTCACGCGCTTCGAGCCCAACGGCTCGGTGCAGGGCAATCCGCACATCAAGATGGCCACGTCGATCATCGACTACATCTTCCGCGAGTTGGCCATCACGTACCTGGAACGGCACGACTTGGCCCACGTCCAGCCGGAGGATCTGCGCGGCGATGCAATGGGCCGCGCCGAGGAAGACCTCGATTACGAGGAAGAAGTCGTCGAGGAACGGCCTGCCGCGCCGGCCAAGGCCGATCCGTATGCCGCGCCGCGTTCGACGCACGTCAAGCCGGGCAACGGCAATGGGCATGGCAACGGCAACGGCAACGGCAATGGCCACGGCCACAAGCCGGCCGCCGTGCAGGAACGTGGCAAGCTCGATGCCGTCTTGCAAGCACGGCTGAAGGGCTACGAAGGCGATCCGTGCCACGAATGCGGTCAGCTCACCCTGGTCCGCAGCGGCGCGTGCATGAAGTGCGATTCGTGCGGTGCGACTTCGGGCTGTAGCTGAGCGATCCACGACCGGTCTCACGAGCCGAGTGCGGACGCCGCGGCGTCCGCACTCGGCTCGTTTGCTTGCTGGTGCAACGTCCGTAGGTCAGGCTTCCCAGCCTGACCTACGACCTACAGCGCCTCGCTGAATGCTTGTTTAGTACCCGGAAGCGGGGAAAATCACGCAGCTGCGGCGCTTTTTGTTGCGAAGGCAAGCTATGCTTGCTATAGACGATTTGATGATTTGTTGAACTTCGGCACAAGCGACGGGGCAGAGTTTGCCGAAGAGACAATGGGGAGGAATCGACCCGCACCTTCGTACCGGCCGGCCGGCATCAAGCCGCCGATCCAACCGGACGAACCTACCCGAAAGGAGCCTTCGATGCTTTATGCGGAGCCGGAAACAACGCGGTTTCTGGCAGCGGTGCAGCGCCTGAAGCTCCAGCAGCGTCGCAAGGAGCGCCTTACCCGGCAGGCCAAGCAACGTGTCAGGATGGCGCAGCGCAAGACGCGCGAGTGCTAGGTCGCACTTCTCTCCCTCATTGAAGACACAGCCGGGGGGCCCCCCGACACACCAGGATACCCGCCGCCCCGGCCACCCCGGCCTAATCCCCCCCCAACGGCAAGAAAACCCCCACACCCCCGCCCACATCGCG
>JAEUIF010000052.1 GCA_016795185.1 Planctomycetia bacterium
TGGCCCCGGTGCCGCCGCCGCCGCACCTGACCGGCGTCACTGTGTCCAACGCAGTCATTCTGACGGTCCTGTTAGCTGACCCGAAACTGGCTGCCGACAACTACCGCCAGGTGCTCGACCTCGGTCTGGAAGTCGCCGAGGGCAAGAAACGCTGGAAGGAAGAGCCGTCCAAGGCGTCGCCAGCTACAGCCCCGCAGGGCAAGCGGTAAGAGTCTGAAAAGCCCCCTCGCCCCTTGCGGGAGACGGGTTGGGGTGAGGGGTAAAACGGCCAGCACACGGGGCATTTCCACCCCTCACCCCCAACCCCTCTCCCGCAAGGGGCGAGGGGAGAAGCCTTCCGGCGCGCGACGCGCTCCCCATCCTCGCGGGTTAAACGGTACAGACAACGGCGCGACTAATGCTGGGGCCTCGTTGCCTCTTTCCAGGGGCGCGGCGCTGGCTGTTGCGTTGCCGCGCATTTCTTTCCGAGGTCCGCATGAACCGTTTAGCCGTCCTTGCGTCGCTGGCGTTCGCGCTGCCGGCCCCGGCCGCCGAGGCCGCGAAACGTCCGAACATTGTCTGGATCATTGTGGATGACATGTCCGCGCACTTCTCGTGCTACGGCGAGAAGGCGGTTCAGACCCCGCACGTCGATCGCTTGGCGCGGGAAGGCACGCGCTTCAGCAAGGCGTTTGTCACCGCTCCGGTCTGCTCGCCCTGCCGTTCGGCCCTCATCACTGGCTGTTACCAGACGACGATCGGCGCGCATCACCATCGCAGCGGTCGCGGCGAGTTGAAGATCGAGTTGACCGGCGGCGTGGTCCCCGCGCCGGTGCTGTTTCGGCAGGCCGGCTACTACACTTGCATCGGCGGCTTCGGCGTGACGGGCAACAAGCTCGGCAAGACCGACTACAACTTCGAGTGGAACCCCGCCATGTACGACGGCAACGACTGGGCCGGACGCAAGCCTGGTCAACCGTTCTTCATGCAGGTGCAGTTGCACGGCGGCAAGTATCGCGGCCAGGGGCCGAACGCCGCCTGGCAAGCGCGGGTGCGCAAGGAACTTGGCGACAACACCCGGCCCGAGGATGTGAAGCTGCCGCCCTACTATCCACGCGACCCGGTGCTGCTCCAGGACTGGGCCGATTACCTCGATTGCTGCCGCTACACGGACAAGGAAGTCGGCGACGTGCTGGCCCGGCTGGACAAGGAAAAGCTGCTCGACGAGACCGTCGTCATTTTCATGACCGATCACGGCATCAGTCATGCGCGGGGCAAGCAGTTTCTCTACGACGAGGGCACGCACGTGCCGCTGGTGCTGCGCGGGCCGGGCGTGGCGCGCGGCGTCGTCCGCGACGACCTCGTCGAGCACATCGACCTGGCCGCGATCTCGCTGGCCCGGGCGGGCATCGACCTGCCGAAATGGTTGCAAGGCCGCAACGTGCTGGCGAAGGACTACACGCAGCGCGACGCCGTCTTTGCCGCCCGCGACCGCTGCGACGAGACGATGGAGCACCTGCGTAGTGTCCGCACCGAGCGCTACAAGTACATCCGCAACTATTTGCCGGAACGGCCGCACTTGCAGCCCAACCGCTACAAGGATGACAAGGCCATCGTCAAAAAGCTGCGCGAACTGCACTCCCTGAAGAAGCTCGATGACTTGACCGAGAGGCTGCTGTTCGCCGAGAAGCGGCCCGCCGAGGAACTATACGACCTGACAGCCGACCCGCACGAAGTCAACAACCTGGCCGCTGACCCGAAGCACCGCGCCACCCTGGAAACCCTGCGCAAACGGCTCGCCGACTGGGAGACGGCCACGGGCGACCGCGGTCGCCAGCCGGAACCGGCGGAGATGTACGAGTCGGACATGAAAGTTTACCTGGGCGGCGGCAAGCCGAACGAGGAACTGCGCCGAAACATCGAGTTGAACAGGAAGTGGGCGGCGGACGGCAAATAGGAGCATCCCCAATGAACAAGCATCTCTTCGCAGCGGCACTGCTGTTGCTGTGCTGCCCCGCGGCGCGGTCCGCCGAACCGCCGCCGAATGTCGTCTTCCTGCTGGCCGATGACTTGGGCCGCGCCGATTGCGGTTTCATGGGCGGCACACAGATCAAAACTCCCCATATCGACAAGCTGGCGGCGGCGGGCACCATGCTCGATGCCTTTTACGTGCAGCCGGTGTGCAGCCCGACGCGGGCGGCGTTGATGACCGGCCGCTACCCGATGCGGCATGGCTTGCAGGTGGGAGTGGTGCGGCCCTGGGCGCAGTACGGCTTGCCTCTGGACGAGCGCACACTGCCGCAGGCCCTTCAGGAAGCCGGCTACGCGACGGCGATCGTCGGCAAATGGCACCTGGGGCATTTTTCACCCGACTACCTGCCCACGCGCCGCGGCTTCCAGCGCCAGTACGGGCACTACAATGGGGCAATCGATTACTTCACGCACATCCGCGACGGCGGCTGCGACTGGCATCGCGACGACAAGGTTTGCCAGGATGAAGGCTACAGCACCCAGCTCATCGCCAAGGAAGCGGTCAGCTTCATCCACGACACCGCGGGCAAGAAGCCGTTCTTCCTCTACGTGCCCTTCAACGCGGTCCACAGCCCGCACCAGGCGCCGGCCGAGTATTTGAAGCCCTACGCGGACCTCAAGGGCGAACGGCAGAAGTACGCGGGCATGCTGGCGGCGATGGATGAAGCGGTCGGTCAGATCGTCGCCGCCGTGGACCAGGCCGGTGTCCGCCGCAACACGCTCTTCATCTTCAGCAGTGACAACGGCGGCCCGCAGCCGGGCGTGGTCACGGACAACGGCAAGTTTCGCGCCGGCAAGGGCACGCTCTACGAAGGCGGTGTGCGCGTGGTGGCCTTCGCCACCTGGGACGGCAAGGTGCCGGCGAACGCCACGTTGGCCGCGCCGCTGCATATCGCGGACTGGTACCCAACGCTGCTGAAACTCGGCGGGGCGAAACTCGAACAGCGCCTGCCGCTCGATGGCAAAGACCTCTGGTCCACGTTGACCCAGGGCAAGCCGAGCCCACACGAAGCCATTCTGCTGAACACGACGCCGAACACCGGAGCCATCCGCGCCGGTGACTGGAAGCTAGTGGTGAAGAACGGCACCGACGACCCGGACGGTGGTCCCGCCAAGGACGTAGGCAAGGCGACGGTTGAGCTGTTCAATCTTCAGGACGACCCGTCCGAGAAAACCAATCTGGCCGACAAGGAGCCGGCGCGTGTGAAGGATTTGCAAGCCAAGCTGGCGGCCTTCGCAAAGGAAGCGGTGCCCCCGAAGGCCCGGCCCAAGGCCAAGGATTTCATCACCCCCAAGGTCTGGGGCGAAAAGGATTGAGTTTTCTTGTTCGTAGTTCCGCCTTCAGGCGGTCGAGCGACTCACCGCCTGAAGGCGGAACTACGAACTTTGAACCAAGCAACCGATACTCACCCGGAGGATTCTCTATGCGCTGGCTGATGGTCACACTCTTGCTGCTGACCGGCACGGCCCCCACCTGGGCCGCCGACCCGGCGAAGAAGATGAACGTGCTGTTCATCGTCTCGGACGACCTGACCAACAACGCCCTGGCCTGCTACGGCGGGCCGACGACGACACCCCACATCGACGGCCTCGCCAAGAAGGGTGTCCGCTTCGACAAGGCGTATTGCCAATTTCCGCTGTGCAACCCCAGCCGGGCCAGCTTTCTGAACGGCCTGCGGCCCGATACGCTGCGCGTCTACGAAAACGCCACGCAGTTCCGCAAGAACGTGCCCGACGCGCAGACCCTGCCGCAGACCTTCCGGAAGTCGGGCTACACGGTGGTGCGCGTCGGCAAGTTGTACCACTACGGCGTACCGGCACAGATCGGCACCGACGGTCTGGACGACCCCGCCAGCTGGGAACGCACCATCAATCCGCGCGGTCGGGACAAGGACGATGAGGAGAAAATCTTCACCCTCAGCCCCAAGGCTCAGGGTCCGGCGCGCTTCGGTGGTGTGCTCAGCTGGCTGGCTGCTGAAGGTACGGACGCGGAGCAGACCGACGGCAAGATCGCCGCGGAAGTCGCGAAGCTGCTCAAGGAGTCGGGCGACCGGCCCTTCTTCCTGGCCTGCGGGTTCTTCCGGCCGCATACACCCTACGTCGCGCCGAAGAAGTATTTCGACCTGTACCCGACCGACAAGATCGAGTTGCCGAAGGTGCCCGCCGGCCACCGCGACAGCGCCCCGGCCCCGGCCTTTGGCAGCCACAAGGCCGAGCAAGAAAAACTGACCGACGACCTGCGCCGCCAGGCCATTCAGGCGTATCGCGCCAGCACGTCGTTCATGGACGCTCAGGTCGGCCAGGTGCTGCGCGCCTTGGAGGAAAGCAAGCTGGCGGACCGGACCATCGTGGTCTTCTTCAGCGACCACGGCTACCACCTGGGTGAGCACGGCCTCTGGCAAAAGATGAGCCTGTTCGAGAACTCGGCCCGCGTACCGCTGGTCATTCACGATCCGCGCGCCAAGGGCAACGGCAAGCCCTGTACCCGCACGGTCGAACTGGTCGATCTGCACGCCACGCTGGCGGACCTGTGCGGCCTGGAAGTGCCGAAGACCGACGGTG
>JAEUIF010000065.1 GCA_016795185.1 Planctomycetia bacterium
GAACGAGAACTACGCCCGCGAGTTGATGGAACTGTTCAGTCTGGGCGTCGGCCACTACACCGAGACCGATATTCGGCAAGCAGCGCGGGCCTTCACCGGCTGGGATGTCAAAAATGGCCAGGGCGTCTTCGATGCAGCCCAGCACGACGCGGGCGACAAGACGGTGCTCGGACAAACCGGCAAGTGGCAGGGCTCCGACATCGTCCGCATCTGCCTGGAGCAGAAGGCAGCCCCGCGTTTCATCGCAGCCAAGCTCTATCGCTGCCTGGTCAGCGAGACGGTGCCCGCCTCGCCCGAACTGCTCGAACCGCTGGCCGACCGCTTCCGCCAGAGCGACTTCCATTTCGGCGAGCTGGTCAAGACCGTGCTGCGCTCGAACCTGTTCTTCGCGTCGGCGGTCTATCGCAGCAGCATCAAGTCGCCGGTCGAATTCGCCCTGGGCATCGTCCGCGCCCTGGAAGGCCGGATCGGCACCACGGCGCTGGCGCTGGCCTTGCAAGAGTTGGGGCAAAACGTCTTCCACCCACCGTCGGTGAAGGGCTGGGACGGCGGTGCGACCTGGCTCAACGGCCAGACGCTGCTGTTCCGGCAGAACCTGGCACTGGCGCTGACCTCGACGCAGGACAACCGCTTCGGCCGCCGCACCGACCCGGCGGCTCTGGTCCGCAAGCACCTAAAGCACACCGACGAGGAGCAGGTCGATTTCCTGCTCAAGCTGTTCCTGCAAAGCGACGTGCCGACGGCGGCCCGTGCGCGCCTGACCGAGTACGTCCAAGCTGCCCGCAATCAGAAGACGCCGGTTTACTGGACCACCGAGGACACCGCCGACCAGCGCGTGCGCTCGGTTTGCCACTTGATCCTGACGCTGCCGGAGTTTCAACTGAACTGACCACCGGGCGAGCGGCGGGCGGAATCCCCCAGTTTGAGCGACACAACAGCGGGCGGTCCCCCCCCGCGCGTGCGCTGGTTTTCCCCCTCTACCGTCCCGCTGCCGTCGTTACACCTGCCTTGCCCCCGGGGCTAGCGGCGGGCTTAACCGCGCTGTTGGAGCAACAAACCCGCGGCCTTCCGCCCGCCGCTCGCCCAGACCATCGGAGATAACACGATGTTCCATACGCGCCGCGACTTTCTGAAAAGCAGCCTGCTCGCCTCCGGCTTGACCGTGCCTGGCTTCCTGGGACGCACCGCGCTCGCCGCGCCGACGGCCGACAAGGCTGGCGCGAAGGACACCATCCTCGTCGTCGTGCAGTTGACCGGCGGCAACGACGGCGTGAATACCGTGATTCCATTCGCGGACCCGGAATACGCCAAGCTGCGGCCGACCCTGAAAGTGCCGGTCGAGCAGATCAGGAAGGTCAACGATTCCATCGGCCTGCACCCATCGTTGACCGGCTTCGCCGAGCTACTCGACGACAACAAGTTGTGCATCGTGCAGGGCGTCGGCTATCCGAACCCGGACCAGTCGCACTTCCGCTCTATGGACATCTGGCACGGCGGCAGCCTGGACAAGACCATCACCGAAGGCTGGCTCGGCAAGACGCTGAAGAAGAGCCCAGCCACGCCGTCGTTCCATGTCGCGGCCGGCAACGAGTCCGCGCCGCTGGCCCTGACCGGCGCGCCGGTGCGGGTGCCCTCGATCACGTCGCTGGCCGATTTTCAACTCAAGACGGCGGGGGCCACGCGCACCGACGACAAGGAACAGCGCACCCTGATCGAGAACGTGGCGCAGCCGACCTCGCCCGGCAGCGAACCAAACCTGCTCGATTTCGTCAAGCGCACGGCAGTCAACACCTACGCGAGCAGCAAGCGGTTGCAGGAGATTGCCAAGAACTACCAGCCGAAAGCGACCTATCCCGCCACCGGCCTGGCCAATCGACTGAAACTCGCGGCCCAGTTGATCGACGCCGACCTGGGCGCGCGCCTCTTCTACGTTTCCATCGACGGCTTCGATACGCACGCCGGCCAGGCGGGTTCGCACCCGGCCTTGTTGCAGGAAGTATCCGGCGCGATGACCGCGTTCTACAAGGACATGGCAGCGCGGGGCCAGCAGGACCGCATCCTGATGTTGACTTTCTCCGAGTTCGGCCGGCGCGGCTTCGAGAACGGCAGCCGGGGCACCGACCACGGCGCGGCGGCCCCGGTGCTGCTCATCGGCGGCAAGGTCAAGCCGGGCCTGGTCGGCGAGCATCCCGCGCTGACGAACCTCGACATGGGCAATCTGAAACACCACACCGATTTCCGCCAGGTCTACGCGACGGTGCTCGACCAGTGGCTTGGGATATCGAG
>JAEUIF010000080.1 GCA_016795185.1 Planctomycetia bacterium
ACAAGCCGCTGAGCCGCCCGCTGTTCATTTACGTCAAGGATTCGTCGCTCAAGCGGCCGGAAGTGCTGGATTTCGTCAAGTTCTACCAGCGGCGCAATGACTTGGTGGGTGCTTCGGGCTACGTGGAACTGAGCACCGAGCAAGCGTTTGCCCAGCAAGAACGGTTGGAAAAGGCCGTCAAGGATTTGAAGTAAGCCACGACCGCGTGGCCCGACTGCCGGCGTCTCCGTCGCTGGCGTCGGGCCGCGCTCGATCATTCGGAGCATTCCCTTGGCCACCGCACCGACTGCCCCGCCGCCGCCCCGTAAACCCGATGAACAACTGCGCCGGCCGCCTTCGTTTTTTCAGACCTTTTATGAATGGTGGATCGAGCTGTCCCTGAAGGCATGCGGCCTGCTGTCGATCGGCATCACCGTCGCTATTGCCTGCGTGCTGGTGTTCGGCGCGGAGGAGTTCTTCCGCGACCCGCATGTGTCGATCATCGAATTCCTCACAGGGACCGAGTGGACGGCCCCGATGCAGCCGGCCAAGTACGGCATCTGGCCGCTGCTGGTCGGCACGCTGATGGTCGCGGGCATCGCCGGCATCATCGCGCTGCCCTTGGGTCTGACCACCGCCATCTACCTGAGCGAATACGCGCACCCCAAGGTGCGCGACATCGCCAAGCCAATCCTCGAGTTACTGGCGGGCATCCCGACCGTCGTGTATGGCTTCTTCGCGGTCTACACCATCACGCCCATGCTCGATCACCTGTTCCCGTGGCTGCACATTGGCCGCCCTTACAACCAGATTTCGGGCGGCATCGTGGTGGCCATCATGATCTTGCCGATCATCGCCTCGCTGTCGGAGGACGCCCTGCGCAGCGTGCCCCGTGCCCTCCGTGATGCATCCTACGCTCTGGGAGCGACTCAGTTCGAGACCTCCACGCAGGTAGTGGTGCCGGCGGCCCTTTCGGGTGTAATGGCCTCCTTCATCCTCGGCCTGTCGCGGGCCATCGGTGAGACCATGGCCGTGACGCTGGCCTGCGGCGGTCTGACGCAGCTGTCTTTCGACCCGCGCGTCGGCGTGGCCACCATGACCGCCTACATCGTCCGCATCGCCAAGGGCGACTTGCCCTGGGGCAGCACGGAATTCAACAGCCTGTTCGCAGTCGGCCTGACCCTGTTCTTCATGACGTTGGCCATGAACTTCGTGGCCGAGTGGATTCGCGCCCGTTACCGACTGGTGTACCAATGAATCAGCCTGCCGGCGCTCCCGCGCCTTCCGCGAAGCAATCCTGGATTCCGGTCAATCCGGCGCTGGAAGCACGGCGCGGCTTCCTGGACAAGATTTTCCGGGTGGTGGGCTTCCTGGCCACGTTTTTTGGCCTGGGAATGCTCGCCATCTTTCTGTGCGGCCTGCTCATCGACGTGGGGCACTGGTTCCGCGAGATGCCCCACCTGATCGAACACGCCAACGTGCGCCGCCAGGAAGAACTGAAAGGCGTCGAAAAGCAACTGGCGGCGGCCCTGGCCAAGGTCGATCGCGAGATGGAAGCCTCGCTGGCCACGGCGCAGACTCCCGAACAGCAGGCCACCATCCGGCGGGCTTATGAGGAGAAGTACAAGCCCCGCGCCAAGGAGCAGTTCGAGCAGCGCATCCACGAACTGACGTCGGTCCAGGCCTCCTCGCACCGCGACGACACCTCGCCGCTGCGGCTCTTCGCCGATTTCATGACCAGTTCCCCGGGCGCGGAACCGCAGGATTCGGGCATCTTGCCCGCACTGCTCGGCAGCATCTGGCTGGGCGTCATCACCGTGCTGTTCGCGGTGCCGCTCGGCGTCGGCGCTGCCCTGTACCTGGAGGAATACGCGCCACATACCCGCCTGGCGAAGCTGATCCAGATCAACATCAGCAACCTGGCCGGCGTGCCCTCCGTGGTCTTCGGCATGCTGGGCGCGTTCGTGTTCGTGGAGATGATATTCAAGCCCATGGAAGCCACGGACATACCGCTGCCCTGGCCCTTCGGCGGCATGGTCGCCGCGCGCAACGTGCTCGGCGGCGGCATGACGCTGGCCCTGCTCACGCTGCCCGTGGTCATCGTCTCGGCCCAGGAAGCCATTCGCGCCGTGCCCATCTCGATCCGCCACGGTGCTTACGCCCTGGGCGCGACCAAGTGGCAGACGACCTGGAGCCTGGTGCTGCCCTGCTCGCTGCCGGGCATTCTGACGGGTACCATCCTGGCGATGGCCCGCGCGATGGGCGAGGCCGCTCCGCTGGTGCTGTTCGGCGCCATCATCTTCGTCAACCAGAA
>JAEUIF010000088.1 GCA_016795185.1 Planctomycetia bacterium
AAACGACTTGGTGCGGCCGAAGGGGTTGGCGGCCATCAGGCCGTAGCCCCGGCTGTGCCAGACCGCCTTGTGTGGGTTGGTCGGGTCGTCGAAGACCGCGACGCCCACCGTCTTGCCGTCGATGGGGCCGGAATAATCGCACCAGGCCGAGGGGTGGCCCCAGAGCGACTTTTCACCCGTCTTGCCGTCCGCAGTCTCCAGCTTGCCCTTGCCGGCGGCTTCGCGGATCGTGTCGTTGATGCGCACGCCGAACGAGCCTTCTTTGGTGTCGCCGAAGGTGATGTCGCCGACGGAGGCATGCAGGTCGATGTCGAAGACGAACAGGCGGGCGTCTCCCAGGTCGTAGAGGTGAATGGTCCGGGCCTCGTCCATGATCTTGACGCCCTCGGCCGTGCGCCATTCGTTCCTGGTCGCGACCTGGCCGTGATTCTTTTCGACTTTGGGTGTGCCCACCTCGACGCAAACGATCTTGCCGTGGCCGGTCGCCTCGGACCAGAAATCGACGCCGTCCACGCCCTTGATTTTGCTCTTCAGCTCGACGCCCGAAGGAATCACGTCGCCGTGGCAGAACCAGAGCGATTTTTGGTGCGGGTGGTCCTTGGTTTCGTTCGGCACATTGGGGTCAACGGGCCAGGCCCGCGTGACCGGCACGCCGCCGGGCGCGAAGAGCGGCCACATGAACGGCTTGGCCACCGTCGGCGCGATGTGGTACTTGCCGACCACGTCCTTGCCGGCCGAGAAGACGATCTGCTCCTTGTTCGCCTCGATGCCCACGGTCGAAGGTTCGGCCGCTTCCAGGGACCAGAGGCCCAGCACGGCGCAGCCCAGCAGGGCCGCCAAAAGACCGAAGCGTGCGGTCATCGGACAAATCCTCCCTTGGTGACTCATCACGGAAGCAAAACCCCGGCAGCCGTCGCGCATCGCGGGTTGGCGGGGCGTAAGTCAGGCTTTCCAGCCTGACAATTGAATCTCTCGCTGGTAACCTGTCGCCGGCGCTGCCGTCAGGCTCGAAAGCCTGACCTACGTTTCTGGACCCAGTGTACGAAAGGACGGGCCCGGCTGCCAACCGTGACGTATTTCCGGGTACGGTCGGCCTGGTTGGTCCAACATCACCCGCGGCCGATTGCGGGGTTGGGAATAGTGCTTGATAACACCGGCCGCTGAAGTATCCTGAGAGACTGGGAATTCGCCCTGCCGACCTTCCCCGCCACGGCCGATTTTCGTGGGCTTTTGGCCGTATTCAACCTCCCCTGACTGCTGATCCGCCATGAAAGCCATTTACTCCTTGCCGTTGACACTTTGCCTGGCCGTCTCCGCGTCGGCCGCCGACCCGGTCGATTACCTCAAGGATGTGAAGCCGATCCTGAGCAAGCACTGCGTCTCGTGCCACGGTGCCGAGAAGCAGAAGGCCGGATTGCGGCTGGATACGGCTAAATTCGCGCTCGAAGGCGGCGATTCCGGGCCGTGCATCGTCGTTGGCAAGAGCGCTGCCAGCACGCTGATTCAGGCGGTGCAGGGCAAGACGGGCGTGCGCGCCATGCCGCCCGGCAAGGACACGCCCCGGCTGACGGCTCCGGAGATCGCCAGGCTGGCCGCGTGGATCGACCAGGGGGCCAAGGCTCCCGCCGACGAAACCGCGACCGTGGGCGGACCGCGCAAGAGCGACCACTGGTCGTTTCAGCCGGTCAAGAAGCATGAACCGCCGCAGGTCGGCGACGGCTGGGCGCGCAACGGCATCGACCGTTTCATCTACGCCAAATTGCAATCAGCCAAGTTGCAACCGTCGCCGGAAGCCGACCGCGTGACGCTGCTGCGCCGCGTCAGTCTCGACCTGACCGGGCTGCCGCCGACCACCGCCGAGGTGGAAGCCGTCCTGAACGACCGCTCCGACAACTGGTACGAGAAGGTCGTCGAGCGGCTGTTGAACTCGCCGCACCACGGCGAGCGCTGGGGCCGGCACTGGCTGGACCAGGCCCGTTATGCCGATTCCAACGGTTATACCATTGATGCCGCCCGCACCATCTGGAAGTATCGCGACTGGGTCATCAACGCCGTCAACAACGACCTGCCCTTCGACCGCTTCACCATCGAGCAACTGGCGGGCGATCTGTTGCCCAATGCCACACTGGAACAGAAAACCGCCACCGGCTTCCACCGCAACACGCTCATCAACCAGGAAGGCGGCATCGACGTCGAGCAGTTCCGCGTCGAGTCCGTCGTCGATCGCGTCAACACCACGGGGGCGGTCTGGCTGGGCCTGACGGTCGGCTGCTGCCAGTGCCACGACCACAAGTTCGACCCCATCGCGCAGCGTGAATACTATCAGCTGTTCGCGTTCTTCAATAACGCCAGCGAGCCGACGCTGGAGATGCCCTCGCCCGAGCAAATCAAGCGGCGCAACCAGCTGAAGGCCCAGATTGCCGGCGTCGAGAAGGAATTGAAGTTGCTCGACATCGCTTCCACCGCCAAGGAACGGGCCTGGGAAGCGACGCTGACGGCGGAAATCAAGCTCGACTTGCCGGAAGACATTCAGCGCATTCTGGCCCTGGCGGAAAACTCGCGCGACAACAAGCAGAAGCAGCAACTGACAGCCTTTTATCTCAGCGCGAACCACGTGCCGCACCTGCTGGGCGGCCTGGGCAACGGCTTGCCCTTCCTCGCAGGCGCGCACCTGAACGCCACGCTGGGCCGCTCCGGCCTCGACCGGCTGCGGGCCGAGTTGCGTCAAAACGAAACCTCCGTCGTCACCACGATGGTCATCCAGGAGCTGCCCAAGCCGCGCACCACGAACGTGATGATCATGGGCGATTTCACCCGCAAGGGCGTGCAAGTCTTCCCCGGCACCCCCGCCGTGCTGCACCCGTTGGAGAAGAAGGCCAACCCGAACCGCCTCGACTTCGCGAAGTGGCTCGTCGATCCGGCGAACCCACTGACGGCCCGCGTCACGATGAACCGCTTCTGGCAGAACTACTTCGGCGTCGGGTTGGTGGACACCGACAACGACTTCGGCACGCAAGGCTCGCCGCCCACGCACCCCGAATTACTCGACTGGCTGGCCAGTGAGTTCATGGCTCGCAAATGGAGCATGAAGGACATGCACCGGCTGATTGTCGGTAGCGCGACGTATCGGCAGAGTTCCCGGCACCGCGCCGACCTGCTGAATATCGATGCCCGCAATCGGCTGCTGGCCCGCCAGAATCGGCTGCGGCTCGAAGCCGAGGTGGTCCGCGACGTGGCCCTGTCCGCCAGCGGGCTGCTGGCCCCCAAGGTGGGCGGGCCGAGCGTCTTCCCCCCGCAACCCGACGGCGTCTTCAAGCTGACCCAGGTGCAGCGCGACTGGAAGCCCAGCGAGGGTGCCGACCGCTTCCGCCGGGGCATGTACACCTACTTCTGGCGCTCGGCGGTGCATCCGGCCCTGAGCGTCTTCGACGCCCCCGACGCCAACACCACCTGCACGCGCCGCAACCGCTCCAACACCCCGCTGCAAGCGCTGACTCTCCTCAACGACCAAGCGTACTTCGAGCTGGCCCAGGGGCTGGCTCTGCGCGTGCTGCAAGACGGCCCGGCGACTGATGCCGAGCGCATCGATTACGCTTTCCGGGTGTCGCTGGCCCGCGCGCCCAGCGAGAAGGAGCGCCAGGTGCTGGGCAAGCTGCTGGCCCAGCAGCTTTCGGACTACGAGGCCAACCCGAAGGAAATCCCGCTGGTGCTGCCGGTGCAGCCCAAGGTTAAGCTCGACCCCAAGCAGTTCAGCGCCTGGACGACGGTGGCGCGGGTGCTGATGAACGTGGATGAGTTCATTACGCGGGAGTAGGTGATGGACCCTACACGGGACGACCTGCGCAATCAGGCTTTGATTGAAGCGACGGAAGCCATTCAAAAACGAATGTCGTGGGATGATCTGGTCGCAATGCTCCTCAGCCGAGGGCTTTCAATAATCGATTCAATCTGGGTGATTCGACTAGCGACGTTGGTCCCCATGAGCGAAATCATGGATCTCGTGACCTGCCACCCAATTTGGGCGGACATTGTGCGAGCCAACGAACCATTGCACGATGCTCTCGAAAAGGCACTGACCGAGGAACAGTCTGCGAATGGTGAGCGCTAAGCAAAGTCTGCTCTGCCTGACACTTGGCCTGTCGGCCCTACTCCGGGCGTCCGCGCCTTTCGAGACGCGCTGGGACGCCATCGCCGCCGGCACCGCCCCGGCCGACCCGCTGGCGCAGCTCAACGATTATTCCCGTGCCGTCTACGCCCAGGCCCGCAAGACCGCGCTGGAGAAGTCCGGCCCCATCGTCCTGCTCGAAGGCGACAGCCTGGTGCTGCTCCGCCAGGGCAAGCGGACCGAAGTGAAGGCGGTGCCGGAACTGTATCACCAGCTGAAAACGGTCGCGCACATCCCGCTGGCACTGTTTGCCTTCACCATCGGCCAGGGCGAAGGCGACCTCGGCGAGCAGCGCGCCGGCGAACTGAAGAAGTATCGCACGCTGATCGAGAATGCCGCCAAGGATTTGCCGAAGCGCGGCCTGCCCGCCGCGGTACTGGCCCGACAAAACAAGATCATCGATCCGTCGCTGGCGTTCATCGACGGGTTACTCGAATCGAAAAAAGTCCGGCGCGACGAGGCATTGAAGTACATCCAGGGCGTGAAGCCCGCCGTGCTGGAGAACATGTACGACGCCGCGAAGTCCGAGCTGGACGGCTTGCACAAGCAAATGACGGCCTGGAAAGCAGAGCTGACCCCGGAAGAGTGGAAGAGCCTCAAAGTCGTCATCCAGGGCTCAGCCCTGCCGCGCAAGGGCAACCTGGCGGTGCAATACTTCGCCCGCTTGCTGGGCGAGCCGGGCGAAGGCTTTCGCATCGTCTACACGGAATCGGTCTACGACGAGGAGCGTTCGTTGCGCTCGCTGGCCACCAGCGAACTCGACCGGGGCGTGGCCATCGCCTTCTTCGACGAACCGACGCGCATGCACCGCGACCTGCTGGCCGACGTGGCGACCGAGTATATTCAGAAGATGAAGTTCGAGCCGTGAGTGAGATTGCCATGAACATCGACCCCGTGCTCCAACAAACCCGCCGGCACTTCTTCCGCAACTGCGGCGTGGGCCTCGGCCAGATCGGCCTGGCCTCGCTGCTCGGCGACGGCCAGCTGTTGGCCGCTCCGGAAGCGCCGATTGCGGGCAACCCGCTGGCTCCGAAGAAGCCGCACTACCCTGCGAAGGCGAAGAGCGTCATCTTCCTCTTCATGGCCGGCGGCCCGAGCCAGCTTGAACTCTTCGACTACAAGCCAAAACTCCAGGAACTGCACCAAAAGCCGATCCCGCAGTCCTACATCGAGGGCAAGCGCTTCGCCTTCATGAGTTCCTTTTCCAAGGACGTGCCCAAGCTCTTTGGGACCAAGCGCAAGTTTGCCCAGCACGGCCAGAACGGCGCGTGGGTCTCGGAAATGCTGCCCCACACGGCGAAGATCGTCGACGACATCGCCATCGTGCGGTCGATGGCCACCGACGTCTTCAACCACGGGCCGGCGAAAGTGTTCGTCAACTCCGGCTCGCCGCAGTTCGGCAGGCCGAGCATGGGGGCCTGGGTCACATACGGCATCGGCAGCGAATCGCAGAGCCTGCCCGGTTTCGTGGTGCTGCAATCCGGGCCGCGCGGCCCGCGCGGCGGCGCCGGCCTGTTCGCCAGCGGCTTCCTGCCCACTGCTTACCAGGGTGTGCCGCTGCGCAACACGGGTGAGCCGATCCTGAACCTGACGACGCCGAAGGGCATCACCGCCGACAAGCAGCGGCAGGCTCTGGACGCCATCAAGGAACTGAACCAGGCGCGGCTCGATGCTACCGGCGATCCCGAAATCAGCACGCGCATCGCTTCCTACGAAATGGCCTTTCGCATGCAATCGAGTGCGCCAGAACTCGTGGACATCACCGGCGAAACCAAGCAAACGCTCGCGATGTACGGCGCGGAGGCGGGCAAGCCGTCGTTCGCCATGAACTGCCTGCTGGCCCGCCGGTTGGTGGAACGCGGCGTCCGCTTCGTCCAGCTGTACCACACCGACTGGGACCACCACAGCGGCGCTGAATTGACCAAGGGCCTGGATACGGTCTGCCAGCAAACCGACCAGGGCTGCGCCGCGCTGGTGCAAGACCTCAAGCAGCGCGGCCTGCTCGACGATACGCTCGTGGTCTGGGGCGGCGAGTTCGGCCGCACGCCGATGGGCGAGGTCCGCGACACCCCCGGCCGCAACCATCACATTGACGCCTACACCATGTGGCTAGCCGGCGGCGGCATCAAACCCGGCATGCAGCTGGGCAGCACGGACGAACTGGGCTTCGCCCCGGCGGAAGACCGCGTCCACGTCCACGACCTGCAAGCGACGATCCTCCACCTGCTCGGCCTCGACCACCTGAAGCTGACCTTCCGCTTCCAGGGCCGCGACTTCCGATTGACGGACGTGCATGGGCATGTGGTGAAAAAGTTGCTGGCGTAGTTGCTCCGCTTGCAGTTTCGCACGCACTTGACAGAAAGGCAACCAGGTATGCCGACCACCGAAATCGTGCGTGTCAACGGGACGCAGTCGGTCAAGCTGCCGGATGGATACCAATTCCAGGGAGACACCGTCTCGATCCGGCGCGACGGCGAAGCGGTGATACTCGAACCCCTCAAACCCACGCCTTGGCCGCCTGGATTCTTCGATAGCATTCGCATCGACGATCCCGCTTTCAAGCGGACGGAAATGGAACATTCGGTGAAGAAACCTACGCGAGGCACGGGCTGATTTACGCCACAGTGGCGAGCGATTCATGACTTACCGACTGGCTAAGGAGCGGCGATGGCTCGGAGGCGGCGGAAAACAGCCATTGTAGGTCAGGCGGTTCTCAAGGAAGAAGAAACAAGACTTCCAGTAGTTCGCGCTGCGCACGACAATTCAAATCCTGAACAACGGAAGCGAGCACAGCAACAACTGATTGAACAATACGGCCGGGCAGTAATGAACTACCTGATCGGTGCCGTACGGGACAAAGACGTTGCCGATGAGCTGTTTCAAGAATTCTCGTTGAAACTCGTTCGAGGAGATTTCAAAAATGCAGATCCAGAGAAGGGGCGTTTTCGAGACTTTATTCGCACCGCTTTGATAAATTTGATCCGGGACTATCAGCGGCGCAAGCGTCGCCGATGTGCGCTACCCGATGAAGCCACGAAAGCCCTACCTGACAGGAAAACGGCAGCACCTAGCGATCCATCAACTGAAGAATCCCTCGCAAAATTGATACTCGCTGCGATGGGAAAGCTTGCAGAGGACCAAATCGCCAAAGGGACGCCATACTACACCGTTCTCGGGCTGCATATTGAGCATCGACACTTCTCCGCATCTGACTTGGCACAACGCCTCAATGAGATCGTTCAGATTCACAAACCGTACACAGCTGACGGTGTCAGAAAAATCCTCCAGCGTGCGCGACAGCGATTTACGCAACATATCATTGACCTGATTGCTGCTTCGATCAACACACATGCTCCGGAATCGCTGATACAGGAATTGGAAAACATGGGATTGCTATCCTACTGCGTGAAGTTCCTGGAAAAGGCGGAGAGCTTGCCTGAACATTAGTTCTCATTCTTCGGTCATTTCTGGGTGCATCACTTTTTGGGAAAATGAGTGTCACATTTCCCGGCGAGCAACGTACCAGACAGCGATTTGAGACCCAGACCACCGGCAACGCACTCACCAGAAGGGAAACGCCATGACCCGATCCACAAGACTGCTGATTGCAGTGGTAGTTTTTTGCAATGGTCTGACTCTTGCAGCGCCTGCGATGGCCGCTGGGAAGCCCTCCAAAGGACCGATACCCAAATCATCCAGCGGCTCCGGCAATGCAGGAGAGACGGTCGCCGATTTGGTCGGCTGGGTGGTACCCGGAATTCGCACGTTTCAGTTTGCTTTGAGGGCCGCTGAAGATTGGTCCACAAAGGAAAACCCGACCGCAGTCACTGTGAAGTATGAACACATCCGAGTTCTCGGGAAATTGACGCTTGTTCAGTACAAGAGCAGTATAATTTTAGAGGATAGTGACGAAAGCTGGTTCGGTAACAATTCTATCAAGTTGAGCGTTCCCTGCACGTTCAGCTATTCGGTTGATTTAAACCAAATTAGCAGCTATTCAGCGAAATTCGATGACCAGGCAAGGCAACTGGCTATCAACATGCCCTCGGTGCAACTCGATGACCCTGTTCCTGATTGGGAAAACATGACGATGCTGGAGAAATCAAGTCCCTGGACTCGGTCTGCACAAAGTTTTTACGAGTTGCAAGAACGCGCCAAAGGGAGGAAGCTGACGGCAGCGGCACGAACTCACGGTGAAAAGTGGCTGGGGTGGGCAGAAAACAAAGCGCGCCCCGAGCTTGAGAAAAGGATTCAAGGCATTGTGTCACTCACCGATCCGAGCATCCGAGTCACTGTACGGTGACGACCTATGACCCGATAAACAGTCGTTTCGGCTGCCCGTCAGGCTTTGTGGTGCCTGTTCTCGCCAGTTAGTGCAAGCCGATTGACCTCACATCGTCCAGCCCTGGATAGTACCAGCATGGCTACCGAAACTCCGCTGTCCTCGAAATGATGATGACCGACAAGTCTCTGAATCCGGAACCCGACCAATGAATTCGGGGGCGTGGCGACCGCTTCCGTGAGGATATCTTTAGAAAGGACCCACTGCTCGACATCAGCATGGCGGAGATTCACGAACAACGCCGCTCGTGCCGCCGCGCAGCAGCGGACTACCCTGGAGATGCGACCATGAACGATCAGCCCGCCGACGACCAGGTGACGCGCCGTACCGCCCTGTGGACCGCCCTCGCGGCGACTGGGGGAGCCCTGGCGCAGCCGGCGAGCGGCGTCGCCCAGGCGCCGAAGGCCGACCCGCGCCGCGCCGCGCCAAAGCGCTACGACATGAAGAAGTCGATCAACCTCTGGGCGTTTCCTTACCCGGATAAGATGACGCTCAAGGAATGCCTGCAACTGGCCAAGGACGCCGGTTTCGACGGCATCGAGCTGAACTACGATCTCGAAAGCGACCTGTCGCCGAGGTCGGACAGCAAGAAGTTTCAGGAGATCCGCAAGCAAGCCGAGCAGATCGGCATCGCCGTCAGCGGCCTCTGCTCCTTCCTGTTCTGGCCCTATTCGTTCACGAGCAACGACCCGAAAGTGCGAGCGCGCGGCCTGGAGTTGGCCGGTCTGATGGCCCAGGCCGCGAAAGACCTGGGCACGGAAAATCTGCTCGTTGTTCCCGGTGCGGTCCACATTCCGTGGCTGAAAGACCACGAGCCGGTGCCCAATAACGTCTGCGATCAACGGGCCAAGGAAGCCGTGGCCAAGCTGGTGCCGATGGCCGAAAAGCTCGGCGTGTACCTGAACATCGAGAACATCTTTTTCAACGGCTACCTGATGACGCCCGAGGAAATGAACGCTTTCGTGGACCACTTCAAGAGCAAGCACGTCCGCGTCCACTTCGACACGGGCAATATCATGCTCTTCCAGTTTCCCGAACACTGGATCAACATTCTCGGCGCGCGCACCAAGAACGTCCATCTCAAGGAGTTCACCAAGAAGGGCACCGACCACTCGCTGGAGAGTTTTCGTCCGCTGCTCGACGGCACGACCAACTGGCCCGCCGTCATGGAAGCGTTCGACAAGGCAGGCTATCGCGGTTACCTGACCTTCGAGTACTTCCACCCCTACCAGCACTATCCCGAAGCGCTGATCTATCAGACCTCGGATTCGCTGGACCGCATTCTGGGTCGAAAATAGCCGCCGTTCAGCCACGAAAGGCTCGCGGTTTTTTCACGGCGTCTGTCTTGACATGGGCGAGCGGCCCACTTAACATCCTTTTAAGCAGCAGGGGATGGTGTCGAACCGGCCTCCGTTGCGATTAACCGCGTGCCAAATGGTCCGCCGGAATCGATCCAGTCCGGTGGATAAATGGCCGGCAAATCTCTCCCGAGATTTTCCGGCCATTTTTGTTGGCGCGGTGCGCTCGGTTCCGCGGCCCAACTCGGAGGAGCGGTCCCCATGACGTGGATGCATCCGGAAACGCGAGCGCGCTGCCAACGCCTGCGATCCCGGCTGCGCCGCGGACTGGTGTGCTGCTTGACGCTGCTGCTGCTAGCGCCGCTGCCGAGCGTGGCCAACTTCGCCTTGGCC
>JAEUIF010000103.1 GCA_016795185.1 Planctomycetia bacterium
GGGGGGGGCCCCCCCGCCGCTCGCCAGATTCGGCCAGTGGAAATAGTAGCCCGCCGCTCCGCGGCGGGCTACTTTCCCAGCGGGAAGCTCGCGCGAAACAGCGCCCCGTGCAACGGCTTTGACTCGATATCCAGCGTCGCCCGGTGATGCTCCAGGATCACCGTGACGAACGACAGCCCCAGGCCCATGCCGGTGCTGATGCCTTCGTAAATGGCATTGTCGCGCTTCGTGGTGAAGTGCGTCTCGGTGCAGCGCCGGCGAACATCCTCGGACATGCCGATGCCGTTGTCCTGCACTTCGAGAATGGCGCGGTCGCCCGCGCGCCGGGTGCGCAGCACGGTCGAGCCCTTCCAGGCGGCCGCGTCGATCAGGGCCTGCCGGCGCTGCGGACCGTCCGTCGCGTCGATGCGCCGCGCCCGGTCGCGCAGCTGATTCCGCATCTCGAACGTGGCGTCGCGGGCGTTGAAGAGCAGGTTTTCCGCCGCTTGCTGGAGGTGCGAAACATCGCCCTCGATCCAGAGCGGTTCGGCGGGCGTGTCGGCGGTGAGGGTCAGCTTCCACTTTTCGCGCGCCAAGTCTTCCCAGGTGCGCTGCAAATCGCGGATGACGACGTTCAGGTCGATGGTGGTCGTCTCGGCGCGGGTCGGGTCGCGGCGCACGGTGCGCAGGATTTGCTGCAAGCGCTCGGTGACGGTGCCGAGCGTGTGCCGGACCTCGGTCAGCATGTGCGACTGATCGTGCGATAGGCCGTCGGCTTCCAGGCAGCGGCTGAGCAGGTCGTTGGGCCGCACCAGGAGGTTCTTGATGTTGTGCGCGTACGAACCGGCCATGATGCTGATGCTGGCGTAGAGCTGCGATTTCAGCTCCAGCGCCTGCCGTTCGGCAGCCTGGGTCGCCAACCGCTGTTCGAGCAGCGTGCGCTCCATGTCTTCCTGCTTGCGCTCGGCTTCCTGGCGGCGCAGCTCGCTTTCGAGCCGCTGGTTCTCGACGTGCTCGATCTGCCGTTGGGTCAGCAGCCGTTGCAGTTCGCGGGCGCGTTCGCGCTTGAGGAAGAAGTAGACCCAGGCAAAAACCAGCACCGCCGCCGCGCCGGCCAGGGCGCTGACGCCTTGCAGCAGCGCTTGCCGTTGCTCCTGCTCGCGCTGTCGTTGATTGTAGGCGTGTAACTGGTACTCGAGGTGCAGCCGGGCACGGCGGTCGTTGCCGCCGAGAAAGTCGTACTCCAGGTGCTGGCCGCGATGCGCGCGCGGCACCTCGTCGGCCCAGACGATGGGCGGCAGGCCGACGTCCGGGGCGAAGCGGACTTCCAGGCGGTAGATTTCCGGGAACAGGGGCAGCTGGCCCGGATAGATTTTCGTCGGCGTGCCCAGGGCCTTGAGCTGTTCGTGAATCTCCTCGGCCTTGTCCGGGTGCTGTTTTTCCAGGTACTCGCGCACCTGTTCGGGCAGCGCCTGGCGGAAGACGCGCGCCTCGTTGAGCCATTCGCGCAGGTTGGATTCGTCGCTCTGCTGCCACCAGTGGGCGCGGTCGTAGAGCAGGTAGCCGAGCCAGCCGAGCAACACGGCCAGCACCAGCAACGGCGGCGCCAGGCCGCGCACGTACTTCCAGCCGGCGCGGTCAAAAAGCACCATGAGGCGCCTCCCGCCGGCCTTCGTGATAATCGATGTCGAGCTTGGTGGCGCGGTCCCAGTAGGTGTGGTCCGCGGCCCGCTTGCGCTCCCAGACTTCCAGCGTGGCGTGCGGCAGTACCCGGCCGCCGACCACCAGGGGCCGCAGCACCATCAGGAACTCCCCGCTGCCGCCCAGGCGGTTGCCGTCCGGCCCGAAGTAGAGGGCCCGGCGGCGCTTGATGGCCTCGTTCAGCTGCGCGGCATTGGCCACCAAGGCGGGCGGCGACGCCGGCGACGCGGGCAAGCTGAACGCCGCCTCGACGAGCAGCTGCATGATGTCGGCGTTCAGCAATTCGTCGTCGGTGCCCGTGGTCTGCTGGGGCGGCGCGCCGTCGGCCCGCGCCCAGGCGACCGGGTTTTGATGACAGAAGGCCACCACCGGGGCCGGCAGATCGAGAATGTTCCAGGAAATCTGCCGGTCGCGGTAGAGCGTGTTGAAGGAGATGGAATCCCCGGTGACGACGACCACGTTGCCGACCTCGCGCGGGGCGGCGCTGGCCAGGGCGCGGAGGAAGCGCCGCGCCGGCTTGTCCACCGCCGGCAGGATCAGCAGAAACCGCTCCTCGTGCGACAGCGGCATGTAGCGGATCATCTGCTGCACCGCCAGGGCTTCGCGCGGGTTGGGCGTCAGAAACCCGCCGACGCTGTAGGGCACGCTCAGCAGGTTAACCGGCATCGACGGATAGTCCGGATTGTCGAAGAGCGTCCAGAACTGATGCGCCAGGTCGCGGGAATACGGGTCGTCGAGCCAGCGGACGATGTGGACCATGTACGGCTGCGGCTGGGCGCTGCCCCAGAGCAGCCAGGGCAGGCCGCCCCAGAGATCGCCGCCGGCCAGCTGGCCGATCGCGCCGGGCAGCACCGTGTTCGGCTGGGTGTAGGGACGCAGGTCGTCGCGGGTCCAGACGAAATCCCAGATCGCCTCGGCCATCTGACTGTTGGTGAAGCAGAAGCGATAGCTCAGTCCCGGGTAGAGCGACATCAACGGCTGCTGCGGCACGGAGTCGCCGACGTTGTCGGCGGTGGCCGTGGTGATGAGCAGCAAGGGCGGCTCGCCGCGCCACTGGCCGCGCCGCTCTTGCAACGCCTGGGCCAGATCGCGGGCGCGGTCGCTGGAGCCGCCGCCGATCAGCGCCAGCGGCGGCGGCTCGCGCTGGGCCAGTTCCTGCACCCAGCGTTCACTGCTGGCTTCGCTGGTTAGCTTATACCAGCGGACCCACAATTTGCCGGACGCGCCGGGATAACTCAGCACCACTTCGGGCACCGCCGCGCTTTGCTCGGGAAAAGCACGGCTCGCATCGATCTCCAATTCGGGCCAAAGCTTCTGGATGCGCTTCATGCCCGTGATGAAGCGTTCCCAGCTCGCGCCGTTGGTGGCTGCTTGAATATACGCGACCTCCTGATCGCCCGGCGGCACCGCCTTCGCCTTGGCTTCCAGCGCCGTCCCCAGGATGCCGAAGCTGCCCAGGACGAAGTAGCCCCCGACCAGGATGCCGCCCAGTGCCAGCCAGAGCAGGTAGCGCAGACGACGCATGAGCAATCCCCAGGAGACGGCGGAATTCGACCGAGTGCAGGTGCAAGAGACAGCTTGCTCAATCAGACGTCTGGGTGCCATGCCCACGGCTTGGCGTGGGCATGGGAAGCCTGCGTGTTCTCCAT
>JAEUIF010000107.1 GCA_016795185.1 Planctomycetia bacterium
GCGTCAGGGCCATCGGGCGGTTGTCGCGGCTCAGGATGTGCATTTCGGGATCGAGGCCCATCGCCGCGAAGAGGGTGGCGGTCATGTCTTCGGGCGTCACCGGGTCGCGCGCCGGCGAACCCGCCTTGCTGTCGGACTGACCGTGGACCATGCCGGGGTTGGTCCGGCCGCCCGCCAGCAGGCTGAAGAAGCAGCCGGGGTAGTGGTCCCGGCCGTCCGGGCTGGCGAACGTGGCGTTGGCGTAGCCGATCTTCGGCGTGCGGCCGAACTCGCCGCCGACGTAGACCACGGTATCGTTGAGCATGCCCCGGTCGAGCAGGTCTTGCAGCAGGGCGGTGAACGACTGGTCGAAGCGCGGCAGCAGGGTGCCCTTCAGCTTCTTGAAATTCGCGCCGTGCGTGTCCCATTCATGGCCGCCGCCGCCGCTGCAATCCGAGACCGTTACCAGCCGGCTTCCCGCTTCGATGAGCCGTCTAGCGAGCAGCAAGCCCTGGCCGAAGGTATGACGGCCATAGCGGTCGCGAACGCTGGCTTTCTCCTCGTCGAGCTTGAAGGCGGTTTGCCCCTTGCCGCTGGTCAGCATGTCGAAGGCGCGCTGCTGCATCACCGACATGGCCCGAACCGCGGCGTCCAGGTCGCCTACCTGGCGGTCGAGGACGGCCAGCAATTGTTGCCGGCCCGCCATGCGGTCGGGCGGCATGCCGTCGGCGGGGGCCATGCCCTGCACCTTGAAGACGCTGGCGTTGGGGTCTTGCGCGATGAGCATCGGATCGTAAGGGCTGCCCAGCCAGCCGCCCGTCTGGCCGCGATGCACGGAACCCTGATCGTTCATGCGGGCGGGCATCATCACGAACGGCGGCACCCCGCCGTCGGGCGGCGCGGCCCGCAGCACCAGCGAGCCGAGGGCCGGCGGGTCGTCCGGCTTCGGAGCCAGCGCACCCGCGTTATCGACGAGCGGATCGACGCCGGTAAGCATGAAGCTGCTCGCCGGCTGGTGATTGCGCTTGTTGTGATACAGCGTGCGGACGATGGAAAAGTGTTGCGCCAGCTGAGCCGTCTTCGGCAGGTGCTCGACGATGTGCGTACCGGCCACGCTGGTCTGAATCGGCTTGAACTCACCGCGAATCTCAAGCGGGGCGTCCGGCTTCATGTCGAAGGTATCGAGCTGGCTCGGCCCGCCGTAGAGGAAGATGAAGATGCACGACTTCACCCGCCGCTTCGGGCTGGCGGCGCGAGCCTCGGCTTCCAGCAACTGCGGCAAGGACAGGCCCACGGTGCTCAGGGCACCAACCTGGAGAAACCGCCGGCGGGAGAGTGCGTTCATCGAAGTCGCCCCTATTGCGGTGGGTGGGGAGCGGGACGCGAGGGCAGACGGCAGGCAGGTCAGCTTTTGAATGATAACCAGCGGCGGTCGGCGGGGGAAGCAGGTTTTTCGGCCGTTCGTAGTTCCGCCTTCAGGCGGCGAGTCGCTCGCCGCCTGAAGGCGGAACTACGAACAAAACAACAGCTACTTCAACGTCAGCAGATACGCAATCAGGTCGGTCAGCTCTTGTCGGTTCAGTTGCGTGTCGAGCCCCTGCGGCATGATGCTGATCTTGCCGGGGTCGATGCTGTCGATGGCGGTGCGGGCGATGCGGATTTCGTTGCGTTCAGCGGTCATCACGAAGACGGCGTCGGCGGTTTCGCGGCGGAGGATGCCGTTGACGATCTTGCCGTCCTTGTTCGCCACCACGAACGGTTCGTAGCCGCGCACGAAGCTGGCGCTGGGAAAGACAATGGCTTCGAGCAGGTCGCGGCCGGTGCGGATTGCGCCGATGGTGCTGAGGTCCGGCCCGGTTTGCGCACCCTCACCCTTGACCTGGTGGCAACTCGAACAGGCGGCCTTATTGCCGAAGAAGACGGCCCGGCCGCGCTTGGCGTCGCCGCCGGTCAGCACCGGGTCGAGTTCCTTCAGCCGGGCTTGCTGCTGGGCGCTATCGACCTCCAGCTTGGCGAGAATCGGCTTCGCGGCCTGCTGAATTTCGGATGGGTAGCCCTGAAGGAGCTTGCGCAGCCCGTCGCCGGAGAGGCTGGTGAGGCCCGGCGATTTGTCGAGCGCCGCCAGGAATTGCCGGCCGACGTTCGGGCTCTTCGAGCGCTCGAACGGCGCGGCCAGGTGGGGCACCTCCAGCGCGCCGGCGACCGCCAGCGACCGGCCGAGGGTTTCCAGCTGGGCATCGCTCAGCTTTGCCGGTGCGAGGGCACTCGCTGCGGCGAGGCGGTCGAGTGCCGGCAGGCTGGCCTGCAAGCGCGTCAGGACGAAGTCGAAAAGGGCCGGTTCGATCTCTGACAAACGCGGTGCGGCGGCACCCAGCGCGGCGACGCGCAGTTCGGCGGGCCGGGCGCGATCCTCAGCGAGCGTTTCCAGGACACCGTCAAAGTCCTTGAGATTGCGGCCGCGCACGGTGGCCACCGCTTGCCGGGCGACGCGCTCTTCCGGGTGGTTCAGGCTGCGGCCCAGTTCGGTCAGCCAGTCGGGCGGCAGCTTGTCGAGCGTCGTCTGCGCGATTGTCTCGAGCAGTAGTAACCGGCCCAGCGTTGGGGTGCGCTCTTGCCGCAGCGACTCGGCGACCAGTCCTTGCACATCGCGATCCTTCGAGAAGGCGACCAACGCTTGCTTGAGCACGTCCTGGCGTTGCTCGGAAAGCTCGGCGCGCAGCAGCCAGCCGCGCAGGAACTCGACGAGGTGCGACGCCCATTCCGGCCGGGCGATGACCGTGGTGAGGACAGTTTGCTGCAACGCGCCGTCGTCGGTCTCCAGCAACGGCAGCACCTGCTCGCGGGTCAGGTTGCCGTTGATCATCTGGCCGAGGGCGATTAGCGCCGCCCGGCGCAACTGCGGTTGCGGATCGCTCAGGCCGGGCAAAATGGCGTCGCGGCTACCGATCTCAATCAGTGCGTAGATTAGCGCGTGTTCGAGGAAGCGATCCGTGGGGCCGCGCAGCGCTGCGAGCAGTGCTGGCACCGCTTCGGCCTTGCGCAATCGGCCCAGGCCAGTGGCGCAGCTGCGGCGCACGGCGGGCGAATCGTCTTTCACCACGGCTTGCGCCAGGGCGGACAGCGCCTCGGCATCGCGCTGTAAACCAGCGGCGTGGGCCGCCGCATTGCGCACACTGGCATCGGTGTCGCCCAACGCTAGGCGGACGCCAGCGCGGGCCTCGGCCGTCTCGATGCGGTTCAGCGCCCAGACGGCATTGCGCCGCGCCTGCACGGTTTTCCCCGCTTGCACGACTTGCTTCAGCACCGGCACGGTGGCGTTGCCCTGCGCGGCCAGTCGTTCGATGGCCCGGTCCCGGACGGCCCAGCGGCCGTCGTCCAGCAGCTTGACTAATTCGGCGGCGGGCAGCTTGTTCCAGGCCAGTTGCTTGCCCCACGGATCGGCGACGCGCTCGGCACCTTGCTTGCGGACACGATAGATCGCGCCCTTGACCTCCGGCTTGGCAATCTGCGAAGTCGGGCAGCCGATGCGGAACCAGCCACCGGTATCGATCACCAGCAGGCTGCCGTCGGCGTCTTCCAGCACATCGGTCGGATGGAAGTCGGGATCTCTCGCGGTCAAAAAGTCCTCGTTCTTCGCCTTGAAGGTCGCGCCGTCGCGTTCGAGGATGTGCCGCTGAACCTTGTGCGTGTTGAACTGGGTGGAAAAGAGGTTGTCCCGATAGTCCGCGCCGAGGTTGCCGCCGCGATAGCTCATCAAGCCACTGGGCGCGACCCAGCCCAGAAAGGTCACGGGCGGCAGCACGTCGCCGGTGCTTTTCAGTTCCTTCAGCGCGTCGTGATACGGAAAGACGCCGCCCTCGATGCAATGGATGATGGCATCGTTGCGCGGCCGGGACACGAGGATATCGACGGTGGCAAAGCTCTCACCCTCGGGCGTGAAGGCGACTTCCACCGGGTTGTCCATGCCGCCGCCGCAGACGCCTTCCAGGTCGCGGCCGTCAGGCCGGCAACGGAAGATGCGGGCCGCCTTGCCCTGGAGCTTGTCGCCTTCCGGCCGGTCGATCTGATGACCGTGCCGGCCATCGGCGAAGTAGATGCGGCCGTCCGGTGACAGGAACGGGCCGTGAATATCCGCCGCGTTGCCGATGAATCGAAAGCCGGTCAGAAGTTCGGTGCGCTGGTCAGCCACACCGTCGCCGTCGGTGTCTTCCAGCTTCCAGAAGCTCGGCGGCGAGCAGGTATAGACCGCGCCACGGTGCCAGAGCGCGCCCATCGGAAAGGTCATCTTGTCGGCGAACACCGTCGCCTTGTCGAAGACACCGTCGCCGTTGGTGTCTTCCAGCCGGCGAATCGAGTCCGGCAATTGCTTGAGCAACTCCGGGGCTTTCAGGTTCAGCCCCGCCGATTCGGCGACATAGAGCCGGCCCTGGTCGTCGAAGCCGGCCATCACCGGATGCTCGACCAGCGGCGCGCCGGCCACGCGCTCGACGACGAAGCCCGGCGGCACCGTGAAGGGAACCGGCACCGGATCGGCGGCCGGGGCAGGCCGCTGTTCGTGCAGCAACAGCGCGGCCAGCAGTGCGGTGGTGATGGAGAGTAGGGCCGCGCAGCGACAGAGACCGAGGCGTGGCATGGAGGGATCCTCGGGAGGGAAGGCACTTCGACCTCGAATTGTAAGCGATGATGGCGCGATTGCAATTCGCGGCCCGGCGGGATTTCAGCGCTGCCACTCGAAGAGGCAGAGCCGATGACCGTCGAGGTCGCGGACCACGGCACGGCGATAGCCTTCCGGGCTGGCCTCGATTAGTTCTTCCGAAATGACTTGCTGTGCGGCCAGACGGGCCAGCAGGCCAGGCAGGTCAGCCACCTCAAAAACAATCAGGCTGTTGCCGGGTTGTGGCGCACCGGCCTTGAGAGCCAGCCGATTGCCGCCGATCTCGAACAGCGCGAATTGCCCACCGACATCGGTCAACGCCGGCGCACGGCCGAACAGGTCGCGATACCACATGATCGACGCCGGCCAGTCGGCGACGACGAGTTCGACCATGTAGAGCGAACGAACCTGCGAACAATATGGTTCGGTCATCGCCACTCCCGGCGCAATACAATCCTGGCAAGTGGCGACACGCTCGTCGCCTGGACCATCGCGAGGGCTGCCATGATGAACACCGACCGCTGGGAAGACGCCCGGCGCATTGAAGCCTGGGCCGGCGAGGTGCGCGTCAACTTGGTCCGACTCGCGGCCCTGGTGGCGTTTTACGGGCACCATCTGCTCAACGTCTACGTCCTGCACCCGGACGACGCCAGCATTCGAGGTGCGTTTCACACGGCCGTCACGGGCCTGATCGTCGCCTGGACGGGTTCCGTGCTGGCGCTGCACTACTGCCTTTCACGGCGCTGGGTGCCGCCGGCGCTGAAATTCGTGGCCGTCGCCTGGGACATTCTGATGATTACTGCCCTGCTGGTCATACTCGCTCACCAGGCGCACGAACCGAAATCCTGGTTGGCGGTGCTGTACCTGCTGGTCGTCGCGACCGCTCCGCTGCGGCTGTCGTTGCCCCTGGTTTGGATGGCGACCCTCGGCAGCATGGCGGCGTACCTGGGCTACCTCGGCTATCTCAAGTACGGCCTGGAGGTGCCGGATGAAGCCCGGCTGTCGCGGCCCAACCAGGTGATCTTCGAGCTAGCGCTGGGGGCGGCGGGCATCATCGCCGGCCAGATGGTGCGGCAGGCGCGCCGCTTGACCCAGGGCTATCCAGTGACGGTCGCGGAGTCCAACCTTTGATTCTTAGTGCAAAAACAAGCGACCTGTTGCGCAAGGCTTTACTTGGGTGGCACGTCCCTCGGTACTCCGAGGGCGTGGGGAGCGACTCGCACGCCCTCGGAGTACCGAGGGACGTGCCACCCATCATTCCTTCGGGCAACATCCCATTTGACGATGCATTAGGCCGTCGCTCCATTGAGCCGCTACCTACTGGACGGCTCCGAAAGGCCACCGTAGAATCGGAGCCCAGCCTGCCAGATGTTTGTATTCCATCCCACCGTACCGAAGGAGTTCCGCATGTCCCGCCTCACGCTCTCCCTGCTGGCTGCCGTCGGCGTCAGCGCCGCGTTGCTGTTCGTGCCACTGGCTGCGGCCGAGCAGGCCGATGAAGCCAAGCCCGTCCTGCTATTCAACGGTAAGGACCTGACCGGCTGGAAGATGAAGGGCAACGCCGAGAAGAGCAAGTGGGTCGTCGGCGCGGCCACGCTCGACGAGAAGTCGCCGAACAAACTGGCCGTGGATAAGACCGGCGAACAGCTTATCAACGCTTCCACCGGCGTGGACGCCTACACCGAGCAGAAGTTCGGCGACGGCACCATCGAGCTGGAATTCATGGTGCCCAAGGGTTCCAATTCCGGCATCTACGTGATGGGCGAGTACGAAATTCAGATTCTCGACAGCTTCGGCAAGGAAAAGGTCGGCCCGGGCGACCTGGGCGGCCTGTACGGCGCCAGCGCCCCGAGGCTCAACGCTTCCAAGAAGCCCGGCGACTGGCAGAAGTTCGTCATCGAGTATCAAGCGCCGAAGTACGAGGGCGACAAGAAGGTCTCGAACATGAAGTTCATCAAGGTCGTACTGAACGATCAGGTGATTCACGAAAACGTCGAGATGAAAGGCCCGACGCCCAGCGGCGTGACCGGCAAGGAAGCGGCGACCGGCCCGCTGATGTTCCAGGGCGACCACGGTCCGGTGGCCTTCCGCAATATCAAGTTCACGCCGAAGGCGAAGTAGCATGTCGCCCTCTCCCCTGGCGGGAGAGGGTTGGGGTGAGGGGGAAGCCGTTGCCAAGTCCGGGGCCC
>JAEUIF010000109.1 GCA_016795185.1 Planctomycetia bacterium
ACAAGCCGCCGAGCCATTCTTGCTGTTCCGCCTCGGCCGTATCCGCTGGCCTCTGTGCGGCTTGGTTGGCATGTTGCTCGTACTGCTGGCCGGTGTGCCGTTGCTGGGACTGGTCTGGAAAGCCGGCCTGGGCGGCAGCCCGGAAGCCTGGTCGGCAGCGCGATTGCAGCAGTTGCTACATTCCACTCTGGAAGGCAAGTGGCGTTTGCTCATCGAAAATCAGTTGGTAGCGCTACTGGCCGGAGCCATCGCGGCGGCGTTGGCGCTCGTCGCCTGCTGGCTGGCTGCGGAGTCTTCCTGGTTTCAGGCGGCGACCCTGGTGCTGGCCGCCGTGGCCTGGACCGTGCCCGGCCCCGTGGTGGGGATCGGGCTGAAGGATGCCATCAATGCATTGCTCGATGTCGAAGAAGCCATCGTCGGCGGACTGGGCCTGAGCGCCTTGCAACCGCCGCTACGGCTGGCACTGTGGGACGGGCCGTCGCCGCTGCCGGTGCTGTGGGTGTCCGTGATTCGCTATTTCCCCTTCGCCCTGGCGGTGCTCTGGCCAGCCGTGCGACTGCTGCCCGTCGAACAGCGGGAAGCGGCGCGACTGGACGGCGCGCGGCCCTGGGACGAACTGCGCCGCGTGACCTTTCCGCTCACCCGCACCGCCTTCCTGCGCGCGGCCCTGGCCGTGGCGGTGCTGTCGCTCGGTGAACTGAGCGCCGGTAAACTGGTCGAAACGCCAGGCTGGACCACGCTGGCTCATGTAATCTTCGAGCAGATGCACCGCGGCGTGCCCGCCGATGTGGCGGGCCTCTGCCTGGTATTGCTGGTGCAAATCGCCCTGGGCGGAGCGCTATTCGCCGCGTTGCGACGCCGCACCCAGGTCGAATAAACCCAGCGCCGCTGGCGGCTTTGCGATCACCCTGGCTCGCGGCACTGACGAGTCTTCGCTAACACTTGCACTCCTGGCGTGTCATAATGGGCGGATGCCTCGCGGTGCAGCTTCACATCTCGATGGGGAAAAGGCGGGGCCAGACTCACGAGGAGCAATTTCCCATGACGCTGTCGCGCATAGCCCTGGTCGGCTTGCTGTTGCCCGTGTTCTTCGGCGGAAATCCGGCGGCCGGCGATGCCGTCCAGCCGGTCGCCGTCGATCCGCACGGCGATCCGCTGCCACCCTTCGCCCGTGCCCGCCTTGGGACCGTCCGCTTTCGGCACGGCAGCGCTATCCAGCAGGTACGCTATCTGAAGGGCGGCCAGGTCCTGCTGTCGGTCGGCGTGGATGGCAGCCTGCGTCACTGGGACGCCGCCACGGGCAAGGAAATCCATGCCTTTACTCCGCCCTTCAACGCTTTCACCGGACAGAGCGGCTTCGTCTCGCCGGACGGCCTGACCACGGCCAGCTACGAACAGGACGGCTCCATCCGTCTGTGGGACGTCGCCACCAGCAAGGAACTGCGGCGGTTGAAATCGGCCGTCCAGCAATTCGGCGCACCGGCGTATTCGCCGGACAGCAAGTCCCTCGCGGTCGTGGTGACGGACCTCAATACCGGACAGGGCATCGTCCGGATGTGGGACATCGCCAGCGGCAAGGAATTGCGCGACTTCACACCGTCCGTGAATCGGGAGAACATGGAAGTCCTCAATCTGCTCAACGTGTTCTTCTCGCCAAACGGCAAGGTGATCGGGGCCTTGGGGCAGGATAACGAGGGGGCGTCGCTCCTGCGGCTCTGGGATGCGGCGACCGGCCGGGAACTGCCGAAATTCGCGACGGCGCGACGGAATGCGGGCCTCGCGCCGGCCTTCGCGCTGGACGGTCAAACGGCGGCACTCACGACCATCGACCTCGTCACGGGCGGCAGCAAGGTTCAGGTGCTCGACGTGGCAACCGGCAAGGTCGCTCGCGAGATCGAGGACGGCGACGGCAACGGCGCGGCGACCCTGTTCGCGCCGGACGGCAAGGTGCTGGCGGTGATCGCCGGCAACCAGCTGCCGAAGCTCTGGAACCTGGCCACCGGCAAGGAACTGCCCGCGCTGGAGACCGGCGACAACATGATCGCGTCCGCCCTGGCCTTCGCGCCGGATAGCCGCACCGTGGCGGTCGGCATGGTCGGCGCGACCGGCCAGGGCAGCATCTTCCTCTGCGACGTGGCCAGCGGCAAGAAGCTGCACGAACTGAAGGGCTATCAGGACGGCTACGGCAATGTCCGCGTTCAGTTCAACGACGGCGGCATGGGCATCGCGCCTTCCCTGGCTTTCTCTCCAGATGGCAAGCGGCTGGCCGGCACGGGTATGGGCGGCAGCCTGCGTCTCTGGAACACCTCCGACGGCAAGGAATGGCGGCCCGTACAGGGCGGTCACGACGGCGAGATCCATGCTCTGGCTCTGTCGGCGGACGGCAAGCGCCTGGCGACGGCGGGCTATGACCTCACCGTCCGCATCTGGGACGTGGCCGCGGGCCAGGAATTGCTGAGCCTGAAGCCGCCCGAGCCCATGCAAAACCAGGGTGACGCATTCGACGTTGGTCCCACGGCGGTGGCCTTCGCTCCGGACGGCAAATCGCTGGCGATCAGCTGGATGGACGGCGCCTTGCAGTTGCGCGACCTGGCCACCGGCAAGGAACTGCGCCAGTGCCGCGGGCACGAGAGCAGCATCCATTCCCTGGTATTCCATCCCAACGGCAAGACGCTGGCTTCGTCCGATGGCGACGGCCGCGTCTTCTGGTGGGATGCCGCCACCGGCCGCCAGTTAAAGCAACTGGCGGGCCCGGTCGCTATTGATCCAAACAATCCTCCGCTCGATGCGTCGGGCATCGCACCCGCGCTGGCCCTGTCACCGGACGGCCGGCTGCTGGCGGGCGCTGGCCCGGACGCCGGCAGAGGTCTCAAGGTCCAACTCTGGGAACTGGCGACGGGCAAGTTGCGGCGGCAAATCAAGGTTTCGACTGGCAGGAGCGGTGAGTTCCTCGGGGTGCCAGGCGGCTTCGCCGGCGCAGGCGTGCCCGCAGCCGGCCTGGTCAACGGCGAAGCGGTCTTCAGCACGGGGATCTCGTTCACGCCCGACGGTAGGTTCGTCGGCCTAACCGTCGATGACACGGTGCGCCTGCTCGACCTGGCCACCGGCCAGGAAGTGCGGCAGTTCGGCGGGCAAGACGGCATCCTCCACGGGGTGAAGTTCTCGCCGGACGGCAAGTTGCTGGCCGCCGCGGCCAGCGGCGGCGCTGTCCGCCTGTGGGAAGTGGCCACCGGCACCGTCCTGACCGACCTGAAGGGCCATCGCGGCACGGTCAACGACTTGACCTTCACGCCGAACGGACACACGCTGATTTCCGCCGCCAGCGACACCACCGTTCTGCTCTGGGACTACGCCCGCGCCCTGGAAGCCGCGAAGACAGCGCCCCCCGCGCTCACCGAGGCCGAACTGGCCGGGCAATGGAAGTTCCTGGCCGGCGACAACGGCGAGCAGGCCGACCAGGCCATTGCCCGCCTCAGCCGGTCGCCGGCGTTGTCGCTACCCTGGCTCAAGGGTCGGCTCAAAGCGGTGCCTGCCATCGACGAAAAGCAGGTGCGGCGACTGCTCGCGGACATCGAAAGCGAACGCTTCGAGACGCGCAAACAAGCCGGCGAAGACCTGGAAAAGCTCGCCGAACTGGCGGAGCCCTACCTGGTCGAACGGCTCAAGGGCAACCCGTCGCTCGAAGCCCGGCAACGACTCGAGCAGTTGCTCGAAAAGCTCGGCGGTCCCTTGTCCGACCCCGAGCAAGTGCAAGCGCTGCGCGGCGTGGAGGTGCTAGAGCGGATTGCCACGCCCGATGCGAAGTCGCTGCTTGCCGAGTTGGCGAAAGGCGCGCCTTCGGCTCGGTTGACGCAGGAAGCCCAGGCGGCGCTCCAGCGTTTGAAGTAACCGCACCTACACTAGAATGCCTGCTCCCCTCGCCCCTGGCGGGAGAGGGGTTGGGGTGAGGGGCTGGACTTTGCAACAATTTCCCCCTCACCCCAACCCCTCTCCCGCCAGGGGCGAGGGGCTTTTCGG
>JAEUIF010000156.1 GCA_016795185.1 Planctomycetia bacterium
CCGTGGGCCTTGGTGATCGGCTGCACCGTGCTGGGGAGAATCGGCATGGGCCGCCCGCTCACATCCGTCACCATCGCGTGCGGGTCGATGCCCAGATTGTGGTACACCGAGGCCAGCACGTCGTGATAGTGGATCGGGTTATCCTTGGCGTAGGCGGCGTCCTTGTCGGTGGAGCCAATGACCTGCCCGGTCTTCATGCCGCCGCCGGCGAACAGCGCGCCGTTGACGGGCGCCCAGTGGTCGCGGCCCGCATCCTTGTTGATCTTCGGCGTGCGGCCGAATTCGCCCCAGACCAGGACGGTCACGTCCTTGTCCAGCCCGCGCTGGTAGATGTCTTCGATCAGGGCCGAGATACCCTGGTCGAACAACGGCAGCCGGCTCTTGAGCGAACGGAAGTTCTGGCCGTGCGTGTCCCAGAAACCATAGGCCACGGTCACGCAGCGCGCGCCGGCTTCCACCAGACGGCGGGCGACCAGCAACTGGTCGTTCCACTGCGGAGCGCCGTCGCCCTGGTGCTTCGGCGAACCCCGGCCGTAGCGGTCGCGAACCTTGACCGGCTCCTTCTCGACATCCAGCGCTTCAACCAGCTTGTTCGACGACAGCACGTCAAAGGCGCGTTGATAGTAGATATCCATGCTGTCGCGGCGCAGGCCGTCGAGCTTTTCGAGCAACTGGCGGCGCTCGTCGAGGTGCTGCAAGGACAGGCCCTGCGGCTTCATCACGTCCAGATCGTTGCCGTCCAGCTTGACCGGATTGGACATGCGGCCGAGCGGCCCGGCGGCCGGGCTGTTGTACGGCTTGTGCTGCATGACCGGGAACAGATCGACGAAGGCCGGCACCACCGGATCGACCTGACCCAGCGCCTTGGCGATGACCGCGCCGACGTGCGGCTTGTTGGTCCGCTGCGTCTCGCTCATGCCGTAGCCGGTCATCGTGTGGAAGCTGCTGTGCTCGTCGCGCAGGCCGACGATGGAGCGGACCAGCACCATCTTGTCCATGTTGGCGGCCAGCCTCGGCAGGTGCTCGCCGATCTGGATGCCCGGCACGTTCGTATCGATGGGCTTGAATTCGCCCTTGATCTCCGCGGGAGCGTTCGGCTTCAGGTCAAACGTGTCCTGGTGGGCCAGGCCGCCGGACAGGTAAACCATGATGACCGACTTGTGCGAGCGCTGCACACCCGCCTGAGCCTCGGCCTGGAACAACTTCGGCAAGGTCAGGCCGCCCAGAGCCAGGCTGCCGACTTGCAAGAAGGAACGGCGGTTCAAACCATCGCAGTAGCGGTTGCGGGGGCCGAGGAGGGAAAACATGGCGGGTCTCCAGAAGGAGAAAGCAGGAAGGCGGTAGGGTAGTGTCCCTGGCAGGCGGTCCTTGGCGGACCACGTTGCTTATCTTGTTCGATCCGCCCGCCGATGTCAAGCAAGTCCGTCGCGTAAGGCATCCAGACACAGGGATTGGTATTGTGTCATTGCTTGTTCGCAGTTCCACCTTCAGGCGGTCGAGCGACTCGACAGCCTGAAGGCGGAACTACGAACGCCGATCGACTGCGGCGAGCGAACGTCGGACTTGTTCAGCGATGATCTGTCCCTGTTCGGTGCAGTCGTTGAGGGCCACGCCGCGATAAGCGTTGCCCGTCAGGAATAGCCCCGGATGGCAGGCGGTGCGGGCCTCGATCCAGGCGACGCGGTCGAGGTGCCCGACCAGGTACTGCGGGATGGCTCGGTCCCAGCGGACGATGCGCTGGAAGACCGGAGCCGCCGAGATGCCCTGCGCCAGCTGGAGTTCGGCCCGCACGGCTGCGCTCAGGCGGGCATCGTCCCAATCGACGACCTCGGCGCGATGCCAGCCGCCGCACAATGCCCGCAGCAACACCATGCCCTGTGGGGCGCGGTCGGGAAAGATGGTCGAGCACCACTGCACGCCGAGCAGGTCGCGGCGCGTGCGCTGCGGGGCGATGTAGCCAAAACCGTCCGGCGGCCGGGGCAGGTCCGCGGCGCGAAAGCCGAGGGCGACGACGGCAATGCGGTTGTAGGCGATACCCGCGATCTGCTCCGCCAGTTCGGCGTCGAGGTCGCCGAGGATCGCTGCCTGCCGGTAAGCGGGGCAAGCCAGGATGACGGCATCGGCTGGCCACTGGTCAGCGCCTTCGCCGCGCACCAGCCAGCCGGGCCGCCCGTTCGCTGGTCGTTCCAGGCGTTTCACCGCCACGCCGACCAGCGGCGGGCGCTTCAGGCGGTCGCGCAACGTCTCGACGAGGAGCCGCAAGCCTTCCCGAAACGACCACATCTTGCCCGCGCGCCGGTAGGCTTCGCCGCGCGCCTGGGCTTCCGCGCGGCGCTGCTTGGCCGAGGCCGCCAGGCCCTTCAGCACGCTGCCGTGCTCTGCTTCGAGCGCTGCCAGGCGCGGAAAAGCCGCCCGCGCGCTGAGCAGCGCCGGATCGCCGCCGTGAATGCCGGTGACGAAAGCGTCGGCGAAAACCTCGGCCGCTTCCGGCCCGGCGCGGCGGCGGGCGAAGGCATCGATGGTTTCGTCCGGTTGCTCGGGCCGATTGCGTCGGAAGCGTTCCCAGAGCAGGCTCGCCTTGGCGCGCCAGCTGAGCAGATCGCTCTTCAGGAAATCGGCGAACCCCGCCGGCAACCGCCGCAGCCGGCCGTCGAGGAACAGATAGCGATTCTTGCCGGCAGTCTCGCTCGCGGGCAGCAATCGCTCCGCCAAGCCGAGGTCGCGGCACAGTTGCACCGTGCCTGGCTTGTTGTCGAGAAAGCCGTTGGGGCCGATCTCAACCTGGAAGCCGTCGTGCCGTTCGGTCCAGGCATTACCGCCGACGCGGTCGCGCTCTTCCAGCACGGTGACGTCCGCGTGCGGCGCGAGTTGCTGCAAGCGAAAGGCGACGGACAGACCGGAGATACCGCCGCCGATGATGACGACCTGAGACATGGATTTGAACTTCCGGATACCCAACGGGTAGACTCGATTCCAGTTCCGCGCCGCCTGCGACAGCAATGTGTATCGTATGCGAGCAAAACCAACTTGTGGGGCAATCGCCAATCTGCGCCCAATTTTTCGTCCGAACTGTCTTTACCTGGAGAGCCGG
>JAEUIF010000188.1 GCA_016795185.1 Planctomycetia bacterium
GTGCGTCTTCGACCGGGATTTCAACCGTCTCTACGCCGCGCGCCTGTGCGGCGGCACGACCACGGCGCTGGCCGTCGGCGAGCGGTCGATTGTCGCCGCCGGTTTCGGCCGCGATGGCCTGACGACCGTGCGCCCCTTCCAGTCCGAGCCGGTCGACGAGGACGGCTGGCTCGTCGTCTTTCGCAAGCTGCCCGGCATCGGCTACGAATCGCCCATTGCGGCCATGCCCGCGAAGTAGACTATCGTTTTGCTTGCTAATGTTCCCGCCTCCACGGGCATTTCTGATGTAATGCCTGCTGCCCGGACTACCTACCCCGGTTCACACCCACCGCCCAGTGCTCATAGCAGGGTGCAATCAGGACGCTGTCTCGTTCCGACTCGTGCTAGGGCAGGGTCAAGAGACCTATGGTTCAAAGGGAGAGACATGGGTGCCATGCCCACGGCTTTGCGTGGGCATGGAGCCGCTGTAGAGTTCCCATGCCCACGCAGAGCCGTGGGCATGGCACCTCATTTAGTCTTTGAACCATAGGTTCCTTGACCAACCACTGGTGGTTGACGGGCGACGAGTTTGCCGGCGCTGCGGCCGCGCCCTCCGGACTGGACGCACCCTACAGAGCTTCACCATATTCCGAGAGATTGACCATGCTTCGTCTCTTCACCGGCCAACGCAGCGCCCTGTGCGACGGCCTGCATCGCCGCGACTTCCTGCGGATCGGTGCGCTGGGCCTGGGCAGCTGGGCACTCGGCAATCACGTCCAGGCTTCCGCCGGCGCAGGCGACCGCTCCTACGTCAAGGACAAGGCCATCGTGCTGTTGTTCCTGGCGGGCGGTCCCAGTCAGTTCGAGACCTTCGACCCCAAGCCGGACGGTCTCGAAGGTTGCACCAGTGTGGCTGGTCACATTCCGACCAGCCTGCCGGGGGTGCGCTTCGCATCATATTTGCCGAAACTGGCGAAGCTCGCTCACCGGCTGACCGTCGTGCGCTCGTTCCAGACAAAGCACCCGGAGCACAACGGTGCTCACAAGCAGTTGCTGACGGCGGACCTGGAGGTCAAGGACGGCCAGGCCATTCGGGAACCGGGACTCGGCGCGATTTACGCCCGCGTGGCGGGGGCCGTTCACTCGCAAACGGGCATGCCCCGCCACGCGCTGATTCCCCCGACGACCGACTACTTGCCGGTCAGGGCAGGCTTCACGGGTGCCTTTGAATCGGTGGTCGAAGGCGCACAGCCGGCCTGGCTCGGGCCGGCGTTCGCCCCGTTCCAGGTGCGCGCCCCGATGGGGCAAGGCGCGCAACGGTCCAACAAGAAGAAGGACGGCGACGAGTCGAACCCGCTGGTGGACCTGCTCAACCCGCAGGTCCCCGACCTGCAACTCGACGGCCGACTGCACTTGCTGAAGCAACTCGACCAACTCGACCGCCAACTCGACCAAGGCCGCGCGCTGGCCGACATGGAGCAGTTTCGCCGGCAGGCGGTCGATTTGTTGCGCGGCGGCGCGGTACGGAAAGCTTTTGACTTGAGCCAGGAAGACCCGAAAACCCTGGCCGAATACGATACCGAACACTTTCGCAACTGGAACTGCGATGAAGCCTCGAAGTTCATCCGTAACGGTCCGTCCGTGGGCATTTCGCTGGGCCGGCAACTGCTGCTCGCCCGTCGGCTGTGCGAGGCCGGCTGCGGCTTCGTTAACGTCGTTCATGCCAACTGGGATTTCCACGCGCGCAAGAACATCCCGAACATTCCCGAAGGCATGAGTGTGCTCGCGCCGCCGCTGGACCATGCGGTCGCCGCGTTCCTGACGGATGTGGAGCGCCGTGGTCTGAGCGACAAGATTCTGCTGGTGATCACCGGCGAATTCGGGCGGACGCCGGGCCTCGACAAGAACGCGGGCCGGCACCACTGGCCGCGCCTGTGCCCGCTGGTCCTGGCCGGCGGCGGTCTGAAACACGGGCAAATCGTCGGCCAGTCCGACCTGCGCGGCGGCGAACCGTCGGGCAACCCGATCACCATCGACGACTTCCACGCCACGTTGCTGCACGCGGTCATGGACGTTCACCGTATGCGGGCGGATGTCACCTTGCCGCAAAAGGTCCACGACCGTGCCCAGCGCGGGCAGCCCATCGCCGAGCTGTTTTGATGCACTCGGTCGGCTTCAATTTGGACCACGAACATGAAACTCCATTTCAATCATGTGCTTGCCCTGTTGCTGGCTGCCGGACTGACGTTGCCCGCCTGGGGCGCGGACGATCCGCCCGCCAAGGACATCATCCTGCGCACGGAGTTGCCCTTGAAAACGGCACGGTCGCGCGATCCGGTGCTGGGCGGCGCGCGCGACAAGGTTTTCTTCCAGGTGACCATCCCGGATGGTGTCAAGACCGTGCGCGGCGCGGTGTGCAATCCGTTCTCCAAGGACGAACGGATCAGCAAGCACTGGAAAGCGGCGTGCCGGCACTGGCAGTTCGCCTTCGTGCAGACCGATTTCGACGCCGTCAACAAGCAGGAATATGCACTGCTGAAGCTCGCCCTGGCCGAGCTGGCGAAGCAGGGCAACCGTCCCGAGATCGAACACATGCCGCTGTGTTTCACCGGCATGTCGCGCGGCGGCGGCATGAGCATGCACCTGACCGAATTGCTGCACGAGCGGACCATCGCCAGCGTGCCCGTCTGCCTGGAAGTCGGGCCGACCACGACCGAATCGCGGGCGATTCCCGTGCTGACCGTCTTCGGCGAGAAGGACGGCAAGCAGATGTCCCTGCTGCTCGACAAGCTGCCGAAGGAACGCGCGCAGGCAGCCCATTGGGCGCTGGCGGTGCAGTGGGCGCGCGGCCACGAGTTCGGTCAGGCCAACAACCTTTCATTCGTGTTTCTCGATGAAGTCATCGCCCGACGGTTGCCGCGCGAAGTTGCCGCGGACAAGGCCGCGCCGCTGCGTGAGTTGCCCCTGGAAGAAGGCTGGCTGGGCGATCCCGCCAGTTGGAGCAAGGATGGCCGGCGACCCGCGATTCACGCCTGGAAAGATTACCCGGGCGAACGGGCGCAGGCCTGCTGGTTCCCGTCGCAGCGCGTCGCGGCCGTCTGGCAAGCGTTCGTCGCCGGCACGAAGGATGTGGCCATCAGCGAACCGGCGGGCCTGGGCGACGGGCAGCAGTTCGGCGAGCACGTCGCCGGCAAGACCCTCAGCGTGAAGCTGGCCCTGGCTTCCACCCTGAAGCCCGAGAAGGTCGAACTGTGGGACGGCCAGCAACGCCTGGCCGAACGCACGGCAGCGCCCTGGAACTTTGAAGTGTCGCTCCAACCGGGCATCCACGCGCTTTACGCCGTCGTTCGCGAAGGGCAAACCACACGCACTTCTCGGCCGCACACGATCGTCGTCAGCCAGTGAATCGCCCTGGTTCAAGTGCATGAGACATCGTGCGCATTCGGAGATTGGGGTGCCATGCCCACGGCCTGGCGTGGGCATGGGAAGCATCTGCGACTGCCATGCCCACGCAGAGCCGTGGGCATGGCACCCAGGCAGATTTTCGACTGAATAGCACGTCCCTTGACCCTGCACCAGCAAAGCAGATAGCAGTCATGACGCTCAAGAACCTGCTGGGTGGCGCGTTTCTGCTCGCGGTGTGTTTCCTGCCGGCCGCCGAGCCGGAAGCAGGGCCCGCTGGCATATACGAGGCGAAAGAGGTCGCCGGCAGTCCCAAGCTGGTCGCATCGGGCATGGTCTGGTGGCAGGACCGGCTCATCATCGCCGACCGGGGCAACAAGCGTCTACTCGCGTTTACCCCACCGGATTTTTTCGAGACCTTCAAGGAACTGCGCAACCCGGTGGGCGTCGCCGTGGACCCGGACGGCAACCTGATCGTCACCGAAAAGGATGTGGTCAACCGCCTGCCGCGCAACATTTCCAGGCTGGCGTTCGGCGGGACGGATCGGCGGACCCTGTTCATCATCGGGGCCGGCGAGTACCGGCTGCACCAGGTGCGATTGCCGGTGCCGGGTTCGTGAGGTGCGGGACCGTCCCGATTTTCAACTCACCCTTGCTCGACGACACGACGCGCTGGCCATCCGGACTGAAGGCGGCGCAGGCGACCTTGGGCTGCGCGTCTGCGTCGTGTGTCTGGGGCAATGCAACATTACGGGTTTCATGGCGCAGGGCGGAGTTGCCATCGTGCCGCCCGGCAAGGCAAGGCGGTGAAGCCGGGCAAGAGCGAGAAGCTGGCGCGCACGCCCCGGCGGTTCGCCTACCCAAGATCGAGTTCGGTTGCTAATCTGCCGCCCGGCATGGATGCCTGTCGTCGATCCCAGGGAAGGGATACGTTATGCGCTCCCGTACACAATTAGCCGGTTGCCTGCTGGCGCTGGGAATGACCGCGCTCGGCTGTCACGGCAGCTCCCAGCAGCGCGTCGAACGGCCGCCCCGGTCGCTGCCGCGGCCCAATCAGCTGAATCCGTCGGCCTCGTTCCCCGGTCAGCCGCGCTTGCCGGTTCCGGGTGAAGCGCAGAGCGGTGTGGTGCCGGCCAGTGCCACCGTGCCTGCACCGTCGCCGGCGGCCGTGAATCGCGGACTGAATCCGGCCGTGCCCGAAATCAACACGCCCGCGCCGCAGCCGCCGGCCGCGCCGCCCATCAGCCCACCGCTGCCGGGCGTCACGTTCCAGCCACCGCAGCCGCCCGCCCCGCCTCCGCCGGTCCAGCCGCCGCAGACCGCCGCGCCCGGCCCGGCCGCGCCGCCTGTGACCAGCCATCAGCCGGCGCGCGAGCTGACCGTACCGAATCCCGCGGCACTGATGCCGCACGACTCGCCGCAAGTCAAGTTGCGGCAGCTGCACCAGCGCGCCGCCGAGCAGTACGCGAAGATCGACAGTTACGTCGCCCGCTTGCAGCGGCGCGAGCAGGTCAACGGCAAGAACTCCGCCGAGGAAGTGATCCTCTTCAGCCACCGCAAGGATCCCTGGAGCGTCCATCTGAAGTGGATTGGCACCGAGGCCCAGGGGCGCGAATCGATCTACGTGAAGGGTAAGCACGAAGGGAAAATTCACACGCTGCTGGCACCCTCCGACCCGCGCATTCTCGGCAAGCTGGTGGCTATGGCCCCGGACAGCCCGTTCGTCCGCTCGCGCTGCCGGCACCCGATCACCGAGGCCGGCGTCGGCCCGCTGATCGACCGCTTCGGCCGGTTGCTGGACCGCGAGGAAAGCCGGCAGGGCCAGGCGCTGCGCAGCGCCGGCCCGATCCAGCGCGCCGAGCACGAGCAGCCGATGGAAACCGTCGAGCAGCTGATCGCGGAGCGCGAGGAGCCCTCCCTGCCCGGCGGCGGCCGGCGCTGGTGGTACTTCGACCCGGTCACCGGCTTCCCGACGCTGATCGTCACCATGGACAGCGCCGGTCAGCAGGTCGAATACTACTGCTACGACAAGTTCCTGATGCCCGCCGGCCTGGATGACGACGATTTCAACCCGGATCGGCTCGGCAAGGGCCGCCGCTAACCATGAACCGCTCGCGGTTTAGCACTCCACCCGCCCTCGCCAGCCTGCCACTCTGACAGCCGCCGGTCGCATCTCTGGCAGCCGGACGGTTACCCCGTCCATCATCGCTTGCAAAAAATCACGTCGGATGTTTAGCTATACTAACAGGTTACAGGCAGGGTCGCCGCGCAGCCGAGGGCGGTACACGATTTGCAATCTCAGTCCACAGCCCGCGTGACTGCCCCTGCCGCTGCGTTGACGCGGATTGATTCCGAGGAGGAACGGCGGAGCGAGGTGAGCGGCATGATTAACACGACTCGACCCTACGGCATTCTCATCACCGACGACGACGACGGTTGCCGGGAGTCGCTGCGTTCCATCGTGGAACCGCAAGGCTATCGCACCTTCCTGGCGTCCTCGGGTGAGGAAGCGCTGGACATCGTCCGCGAGGAACCGATCCACCTGGCCTTGCTCGATGTCAACATGCCGACCCTGACCGGGTTGGAGACGTTGCTGCTGGTGCATCAGATCAATGCGGGGCTACCCGTGATCCTGGTGACCGCCGAGCCGGACGAAGACCTGATGCGCCGCGCCTTCCGGGCGCACGCCTACAGCGTCATTCCCAAGCCGGTGAGCAAGAATGTCGTATTGTACACCGTGGTCCGCGCCCTGCGGGTGTACGGCAGCGCGCCGCCCCCACGCACGGACCCGCCGGGCGAATGACTTTACGGACCCACTTGGTTTAGCCGCGAGCCGCAGGCGAGCGGTTCGAGTTCTGCAACACCCCTGGAAGGAGCTTCAACGCAATGAAGGTCGTACCGTTGAACGACAAGATCGTGGTCAAGCGGCTGGAAGCAGAAGACAAGACGGCGGGCGGCATCGTCCTGCCGGACACCGCCAAGGAAAAGCCCAAGCAGGGCAAGGTCATCAGCCTGGGCGACGGCAAGCAGCTGGACAACGGCAAGCGCGCCGCGTTCCAGGTCAAGGAAGGCGACCGCGTGCTCTTCACGTCCTACTCCGGCAGCGAAGTCACCGTGGACGGCGTCGAGTACCTCATCATGACCGAGGACGACATCCTCGCGGTCGTGGATTAGTCATGACAAGCGGCGCATCAAAGCGAGCGGCGGGGTTGATCCCCGCCGTCTGCACTTAGCGAGCGGCGGGGTTTAGCCCCGCCGTCGCAGCGCCAGTGACTGCACGCCACACGGCGGGGATAAACCCCGCCGCTCGCTTTTTCGGACCATACGGCGGGGCTAAACCCCGCCGCTCGTTCTCACACCCATGCGGCGGGGAGCAACCCTGCCGCTCACTGTTTGCACCTTCACGAATACCTCACCCGCACCGCGTCCAATTCTGTTCGCTCCCGTCGCGAATGTCGTACAATGAAAGCGCAGTCGCCCCGAGGGCGATTTCCACTTCCCGAACGCGCTTCGAGGAACCGATCATGACTCCACTGCAATCGCTGGTGGCTTCGGGCACCAAGGTCTGGCTCGATTCGATCGATCCCGACGAGATCACCCGCAACCGCGCCAATGGCGCTACCGGGGCGACTTCCAACCCGATCATCGTCAGCGACCTCATCAAGACCGGCCGCTTCGACGACCAGATCGTCAAGCTCATCCAGCAGGGCCTCGAAGACGAACCGCTGGCCTGGCAGCTAACCGACAGCCTCGTCCGCCACGCGCAGGAAGTGTTCCTGCCGGTCTGGGAAAGCACCAAGGGCAACGACGGCTACGTCAGCTTCGAGCTGGACCCGATCCTCGAAGACGTCAACCTGAACCTGCCGGTGGCCGAGCGGACGAAGCGCTACATCGAGCTGGGCAAGAAGTGGGCGGCGGGCCACAAGAACCGCATGATTAAAGTGCCCGCCACGCCCGGCGGCTTGGGCGCGCTCGAAGAACTGTGCGCCGCCGGCGTGACGCTGAACGTCACGCTGATCTTCTCCGACAAGCAGTACATGGCCGCCCGCGATGCGGTCTGGCGCGGCGCGCAGCGCCGATCGACGACCGCTGGGCTGAAGTCGGTCTACAGCATCTTCGTCAGCCGGCTCGACGTCTACACCGAGAAGCACGTGCCCACGCTGACGCCGGCGGCCCAGGGCATGGTCGGCATCGTCAACGCCAAGCGCATCTGGCAGATGAACCGCGATTTCTGGGCCGACAAGAAGCTGCCCTTGCACCAGGAAATGATTTTTGCCTCGACCGGCACCAAGAAGCCGAGCGACCCGCCGACCAAGTACGTCGAGGCGTTTGCCGGTTCGGACATCGAGACCAATCCGCCGGCCACCAATCAAGCGGTGCAGGAAAGCGGCAAGACCTTCACCCGCCAGGTCGATAAGCTGCCGCCCGCCGACGTGCTGGCCGACATCGATAAGAAGGTGGACATGGACCACCTGGAAAAAGTGCTGATGGAAGAGGGCCTGAAGAAATTCGCCGATCCGCAGCACGCGCTGCTCAAGTTGATCGCCAAGAAGCGCGCCGAGCTGCAAGTCGCCGCCGGCCGCTGACGATAGCGTGGACAATGCCCAAAGCCGCTCGCGGCTTCGCCAAGCAACCGCTTATGCGAAGCCGCGAGCGGCTTTGTTGATTGCCCAGCCGTGCGTGGTGAGCAGCCCAGGCGATGGCGGTGCGACGCGATTCACGTAAAGGATGCGCCGGACGCCGCCCCATTCTCCCAGGCTTTCACCCACTCCACCCAGGGCATAGACTGCGCGCTGAACCGCAGTTGCCTGGCGTCCAGCACTGGCATGATGTCGGCCTTGCCGGCGAGGATGCGCGGGAACAGACGCGGTCCCGCGCGCAGGTCATACAGCACTTCCACTTCGTAGCCGAGGCCGGGCCAGACCAGCAGGCCGGCATCGGTGATGTCGTAGGGCGGGCAGGGCTGTGGTAGGTGTGCTTCGAGTTGTTCGCGCACCAGGTCCACGCCGCCGCGGTGATAGAAGCCGGTCAGGGCGAGCGTCCAGAGTGCTGTCTGGTCGGGGGCGAGCGCTGTCACCCAACCCGGCCGGGCTACGTGGGCCACCAGCCAGCCGGATTGCTCCTCGAAGTGCAGTTCGAGCGGCTCGGCGGCGAGCGACGGGCACGTCAATTCCAGGCGCACCCGGTTGGAGCCTGCTTCCACGCGAACGACGTGCAGCCTTCCAGCCGTCCAGCGAGGATGGCCGTTGAGATAGGCGAGCAGTTCGCGTTCGGCGAAGCGCTGGATGCCATGCTCGACGTGATGCAGCGCCGTCCGCAGCCGGCGGGAGGCTTGCCAGTTGCGGGTGCGCAGTGCGCGACGCTCGGCGCGCCGCAAGCGAGCGAACAGCTTGGGCAAGGTCCCCGAATGGAAGCCTGGCTTCAGCAACTGCACCAGCGTTTCGCCGTGATGACCGATGCCGGCGGGCCGCAAGGACTCCGAGCGGTTCGCCCGATAGAGCCGCCAGTTCTCCTGCAATTCCCAGACCAGAAAGCCCGCCGCGCCGGGCAACAGGTGGAGGATGAAGAAGCCAATGGCATAGGCCACCGGCTCGCCGAGAAACAGCAGCGGCGCGCCGAAGAATTCGGTCAGCGGAACCCAGAAGGGCACGAGCAGCTTGGCCGCCACCGTGACCGCCGGGAAGTGCTTGACGGGGTTGACCGTTGGTTCCACGAACACGATCACCACAACACGGACGACGTAGGAAACCAGGGACCAGGCCAGGCCGAGGATGGCCTTGAGGCCCCGCGTCAACGGGCTTTCGCCGCCGCGAAAACGCAGCCATTCATCCACGGAGTACAGCAAGCGGTCGATGGCTTCGAGGACGGTCTTGAAGGTATCCATCACCAGGCGGAACAGGCCGGGAAGCAGCTCACGGAAGTAGTCCCAGCGCCGCGCCGCCCAGTCGATCAGGGCGTCCTCTAGTAACCGTGTCCAGCGCACGTTGAGCGCTACACTGGCCAGCAGCAGGGCCGCGCCGCCGACGCGCAGGCTGACTTCGACGGAGCGGCCGGAGAGCCAGAGCGACAGGCCGACCAGCACCGCCACCGGCAACGGTTTGACGACGTAGCGCACCACCGCCACGAATGCCGCGCTGGAAACGAAACGGCGGAACGCGGGCAGCCGCCACAATCCGAGCGGCAGGTCCATGCACACCGTCCGCACCCCGGACCAGGCCAGCCGGCAGCCCTGGACGAAGAGATTGCGAAAGGCCGGCAGATGCAGCAGCAGTAAGTAGAAGAGGCCCAGGCCGGCGATGGTCGTTTCCAACGCCGGCGAGTGCAAATGAAATGGCGGCTGGCCTGGATAGAGGAATTTATCCGCCAGGTGGAGCATTTCCTCGGCGAAGATGATGGTGGCATACGCGCCGCCGAACGGCAGTGCGACGAACCGCGTGAGCCAGCGGCCCGGCCGGGTGCCGAACGCCAGCGCCGTGCCGCGTTGCAGCCAGCGCAGGTAGATTTCGCCGCGCTGGTAGACCCCTGCCGCCTGTTGTGCCAGCTGCCGATTGGCGCGGAGCAGCGGATCGCCCGCGAAAAACTCGCCGACGCCGTTCAGGTCGGGCAACTTGAGCTGATTGCGCGCCAGAGCGTCGCGCACATGGCCGATGTTGAGAAAGCCGTGCTCGGTGATGTGGTCGA
>JAEUIF010001238.1 GCA_016795185.1 Planctomycetia bacterium
CCATGCCCACGGCTCTGCGTGGGCATGGGACGCTTGCGAAGTCCCCATGCCCACGCAGAGCCGTGGGCATGGCACCCTGAAAGAGATTCTGTTGAACGACTGGTCCGTTGATAATGCGACACCGCCGCTCGCTGGCCGCTCCGCGCGCTTCGACCTATATTATCCTCCCAGCGCAGCCGGGCGCCGGCTGCCGTCTACGCCACGCTCCCGGCTTCAGCCTGCGCAGCCTGTCGCGGTGGGAGCCGCAGCCCATTGGACCCCGCATCGAGGAGGAGAAGACATCATGGCTTATACTCTGCCGTCGCTGCCTTACGCCGTGGAAGCCCTGGAACCGTCCATCGATAAGATGACGATGGAAATCCATCACGGCCGGCACCACAAGGCTTACGTCGATAACGCCAACAAGGCGCTGGAGAGCGAACCGGCCCTGGCCAGTAAGCCTGTCGAGCAGTTGCTGCGCGAGATCAACCAGGTGCCGGAAAAGATCCGCACCGCGCTGCGCAACAACGCGGGCGGCCATGCGAACCACACGCTGTTCTGGGAGATCATGGCGCCGGGCGCGGGCGGCAAGCCCAGCGGCCCGCTGGCTGACGACATCACCAAGACCTTCGGCGACATTGGCGCCTTCCAGGGCAAGATCAAGGAAGCCGCGCTCGGCCGCTTCGGCAGCGGTTGGTCCTGGCTGGTGCTGGCCGACGGCAAGCTGCAAGTTCTGAGCACGCCGAACCAGGACTCGCCGCTGATGGAAGGCCAGTCGCCGCTGCTCGGCATCGACGTCTGGGAGCACGCCTACTACCTCAAGTATCAAAACAAGCGCGCTGACTACGTGGACGCTTGGTGGAACGTGGTCAACTGGAGCGCCGTCGCTGAACGCTACGCCAAGGCCAAGGCAGGCAAGTAGCGGTCAGTAGTCAGTAGTCAGTGGCAAACGAACGCCAACGGGGAGGTCGGGCAACGCGCAGATTGCCCGACCTCCCATTTTTATCGCAACCGACCACTGACAAATGACGACTAACTCAAAGACGGTCGCCTTGACAGGAACGAGATCGCCGGTATAAGGCCGCCTTCGCAATGGGGTGAAGACCGACGCACATGGGCGCGAGGAGAGAAGCCATGCGCAGGATGCGCGAGGCCATGCCGGCGCTGGTCGCGCTGCTGCTGGTCGCGGGGGGCGGCGGCTGTTACTCGACCAACTACGCCAAGCTGAACAAGCCGAAGCGCGAGGAAGTCTACGCCTTGCCCGCCGCGGCTGACGCGCGTTTCGACAAACCGCTGGAATATCCCAAGGGCACGTTGAATCAGGACAGCGTCGTCAAGCAGAAGGACGGCGCGAACCAGGTACCGCCCAGCATGCGCGGCGGAGCGCCCGGTGCGGTTCCCGGCGGCCCAGGCGGCAGCATGGGTGGCATGGGCGGCAGGCCAGGCGGCGCAGGCGTCGGCGGCCTTTGATGCGCTGCTCCGCAAACAAATGGCCGGCGAGTCAGGCTTCACGGTCGGGCTCGCCGGCTACTTCGTGCAGTAACCCAAATCGCTTCAGCAAGGCGTGCAAGGTCCGCAGGCTGGCGTCGTGCGTTGCGCCGTCGGGATTGGTGCCCGATGTCGCTTGCAGGCCATGCCAGCGCAATTCAACCGGCAAGCCCGCGTGGCGAGCCGCGTTGTTGAACTGCTCGCGCAGGCGTTGGCCCCAGACCAGTCCGTAACCATCGCGAAAATCCCACCACAGCCCATCAAAGGCTGACATCGCCGGCGCGCGCCAGCGCAAAGACAGCCAGGCCGTCCAGGGTGCGAGTGCCAGCAGGCAGGCCGACACGAACTGGCGCGCTTCCCAGCGCGTGACCGGTTCGGCCCACGACCACAGTTCCAGGCCGCACGCGGTCGCCAGCAACATCGCGCCCAACCCCAGTCGAGTGGGCAGATAGTTGAGAATGCCGACGCCCAGCGTACCCGCCAGGAACAGCAACCGGATGCCGCCCAAATGAATGGTCCCGCTGGCCAGCAAACCTTCCGCCCAGAACAGCAGTAAGACTGCCAGCAACCCCAGGACGACGAAGTTCCACGCGACCGCGCCCGGACGCCGCGCCCCCAGCACGGCCACGCCGGCGCAGCCCACGAGGCATAGCGCGACGAAACGCAGCGCTCCGCCGGGTCGCAGCCAAGCCCCGGCTTCTCCCGTCAGCACCAGTGCCCACGACAACCAGGCGGCGATCGTCCAGTGCAGTGCGTGCGCCAGGCTGCTGCGTCGATGATAGCGCCAGGCAACGAACACTGGCACGGCGCTGCTGAGATAAAGTGTCAGGTAAAGATAGGTGCCGAGTTCCATCCCGATTTTGTATGGGCCGAGTTGCGAACAACAGCAAAGAAACCGACGGCAACGAAGATGACGTGTGAACTGCCTTCCCAGTCTCCCGGAACAGCCGAATTCACTCACATTACGCGCCTGTACTGGTCGATGAAGCGGATGAGGCGGAAAGCCTGTCCGTCGGCGCGTCCCGCGCGCCGCGGCTTTCCGCCTTTCGGGAGGGACTGCCATGCGCGGACAACGGCTAATACTCTTGATGCTGGTGAGTGGCTTACTGGCCGAAACTGCCACGGCAGGAATTTTCTCGCGCCGCAAACCGGCAGCGCAGCGCGTCCCGGAACTGATCGGCGTGCTCAAGAGCGATGCCAAGGAGCGCCACCGCGCGGACGCCGCCGACGAACTGGGCGGTCTCGACGCCCAGTCCAATCCGGAGATTATTCCCGCGCTGCTCGAAGCCCTGCGCGACGCCTCGGCCGACGTGCGGGTGCAGGCGGTGCAGGCGCTGGGCAAGCTGCGGCCGGTGCGGCCGGAGGTGGGCCAGGCGCTGGAACAGGCCCAGAACGGTGACAGTTCGATCAAGGTCCGCCTGCAAGCACGGACGGCGCTCTGGCAGTACCAGCTGGCCGGCTACCGTCCCGGCAAGAATGAGGGGCCGCCGATCAATCCGCCGACGAACGTCTCGGCGAAACCGCTGGCCCCCACCACTCAGGAACCGCCCCTGCTGCAAGCGCCGGCCACACCGCCCGCCCGACGCATGCCCCAGGCCGCACCGGCCTCGCGCCTGGCACCCATTCCCGCAGCGCAGCCGAATCCGATGCCGACCTTCGCCCGCCCACTGCCCAGCGGCACGGCGAAGCCGCCGCTGGTGCCAACGCCTGCGCCCATCTTGCAAACGCCGCCCAGCGATGAAGGTCCGGAACTGAATGCGCCGATGTGACACACAGCGGGCTAGCTGGCTCTAGCGGTCCGCGCAGCGGACCCTACGAACTTCGTAGGGTCCGCTGCGCGGACCATAGCGTGCGGTGCTGCATCCACCTGCGAAATGCTCTAGATCTGATAATTCATGCCCCAGTGCGGCTCGTCCTTGCCGCGAATCCGCAGTGACGGCTTTTCGACGTTGACCACGGTGTACGGTTCGACGCTGTGCGTCAGCCAGACGCACGAACCAATGGCCGAATGGTAGCCAATCACCGTGTTGCCGCCAAGCACGGTGGCATTCGCGTAGACCACGACGTGATCCTGCAAGGTGGGGTGCCGTTTGCGGCCCCGGATGATGTTGCCCTGGGCGTCGCGCGGGAAACTCAGCGCTCCCTGGGCCACGCCCTGGTAGGGGTCACGTAAACCGTGGGCCACCAACCAGGCAACATCGGGTAGGGAATCAAGCGCTCCCATTGTCCCGCATGGCATTTCATCGGACTTTGTCTGGGTAGAGAAAAGACCAGTGGCTTCGGGAAGTGCCATTCGGCTCAAGAGCCTCGATTCAAAAAATCCCGACTCCTTTTTCACCTCAAGGAGGTAGAGCAGGATGGCATGTCAGCCGCCAAAACCAACAGGAATTGCTCCTTAACGCGTCAACAGGCCCGCGTCGATTACGAACTGCGATTTGTTGATGAAGCGCGCTTGCTCGGAAACCAGAAACACGACGGCGGCGGCTACCTCCTCGGGTTCGATCCACGGAGCTGGCAGCAGGTTGCCCGTTGAGCGTTCAGCGATCTGTTGCGGCGTCAGTCCCGCCAGCGCTGCCAGGCCGTCGTTCCTCGGCGTGTTGACGCCCGTGGGATGGATCGAGATTGCGCTACTAAGATTTGTCCACGGAAGCACATGCACGATTAGCTGACAGCTGATAGCTGGCAGGTATTGGATGGCTGTTTCTGGTTGCTTGGCACCCTACGGTTCTGCTGCTTGGTGGGCAACGATCGCCCGACTCACGTCCGCTCGTAACGCCCACCCGGCACGCGGCGCACCGCTTTCTTCATTTCCAGGGCAAACAAGGCTCCGCTCAGCTGTTGGACGTTCAGTTCCAGTTGCTGAGCCAGTTCGTCGAGGTGCTTGACGCCTCCAGCCAGGTGCTCCCAGACGCGACGTTGCGTGTCGTCCAGGCCGGGCGGTGGAGTGGCAGCGGTCGGCGCTGTAGTGACGACACTGCCGCCCAGGTCTTCGAGCAAATCGTCGATGCCGCGCACCAGCTTCGCGCCCTGGCGAATCAGGTCCAGGCAGCCGGCGCTGGCGGCACTATCGACGGGACCGGGCACCGCGAAGACGTCGCGGCCCTGCTCCAGGGCATGCCGGGCCGTGATGAGCGCGCCGCTCTGCTGGGCCGCCTCAATGATGACGACGCCGCGCGACAGCCCGCTGATGATGCGATTGCGCGCTGGAAACATTTCCGGCAACGGCTGCTGCATCATGGTCGCTTCGGTCAGCAGCGCGCCGGACGCCTGCACCTCGCGGGCCAGGTCGGCGTGTTCGGGCGGATAGATGCGTGACAAGCCGCCGGCCAGCACGGCCAGCGTGCGCCCACCGGCTTGCAGCGCGCCGCGATGGGCCGCGCCGTCGATACCGCGGGCCAGGCCCGATATGACCGTGTAGCCGGCGCGCGCCAGGTCGCCGGCCAGCCGTTCGGCCACGCGCCGACCGTAGGCGGTGCAATGGCGGGACCCCACCAGCGCCACCGCGTTGGTGTCGGTTGGCAACAACCCGCCGCGCACGTACAGCAGTGGCGGCGCGCTGGCGACTTCCGCCAGCGCGGCCGGATAGCCCGGCTGACCCATCGCCAGCACGCTCGTCTCGAAGCGCTCCAGCTGCGCGACCTCGGCATCGACATCAAGGGTCTGAAGCGCGGCGTGGAAGTCCCGCGCCAGCTTCGGACCGATGTGCGGCACCGACTGTAGTTCGCTGGCCGTCGCCTGGCGGACGGCGGCGGCGGAGCCGAAGCGTTCCAGCAGGGCTGCCGTCAGGCGCGGCCCCAGGCCCGGAACCATGTGCAGCGCCAGCAGATCGCGGACTTCGGGCGTGAGCGGCATGGAGAAGGTCACCTGAGATTGCCTGGTCGGGAAGCGCAACGGAGTCCGAGTATACCGTCCGCCTTGCGGTGAGAAAACCGGCGAGACCCGCGCCGCCCATCCGACCTTTGCGGCCAACATGTCCTGCGTGGGCGGCACAGGTGATCTCGCCGGCGTGAATTTCCGACGAATCGGCCACGGGCCGTGTCGCCCGGACTCAGCCGCCCGGACCTGACGGCCGAATGGATAGAGCAGGGGCAAATCCGATCACCCGTTGACGCACATTTCTGAAGAGAGACATCCGGTGAAGATCGCACCTTGGGTAGGCGCCATCGTCGCGCTAGGGCTGACCGTGTCGAACGCGGCGGCCGGCGGGCTGCATCCGTTCCAACTCCAGCGGCTCAACGGTCGGCTGCACGGTCAGGTCGTCGATCATACGAACAACCACTGCCGGGACCGCCGCGTCTGGTCCGACGCGCTCGGCCAGTCGCGCGACCTGTACGTTTATCTGCCGCCCGGTTACGACCCGGCCAAGCGCTACCCCGTCGCCTTCTGGCTGCACGCCTTCCGCCAGGACGAGCAGGACTTCCTGCAAAAGATCGTCACCGCCTTCGACGATGCGATGGCCTGCGGCCAGCTGCCGCCGTTCATCGTCGCCTGTCCGGACGGCACCATCAAGGGCGAGTCGATCTTCTTCCAGACGGGCAGCTTCTTCGTCAACTCGAAGGCCGGCTGCTTCGAGGACTACATTATCCGCGATGTTTGGTCCTTCCTGCTGGCCCACTACCCAATCCGGCCGGAGCGCGAGGCCCACGTGCTGATGGGCGGCTCGATGGGCGGCTTCGGCGCGTATAACCTGGCCATCAAGCACCGCGACACCTTCAAGCTGGTGGTCGGCATGTTCCCGCCGCTGAACCTGCGTTGGGTCGATTGCCACGAGCGCTACCGCAGCAACTTCGATCCCTGCTGCTGGGGCTGGCGCGACCAGTTGCGCCCGCACGAGGTTATTGCCCGCTTCTCCGGCATTCCCATCCGCATGTGGCAGGTGGTCAAGCCGATCTACGGCGTGGGGCCGGACGCCATTCCCAAGATGAGCGCGGAGAACCCCATCGAAATGCTGGCCACCTACGATGTAAAGCCCGGCGAACTCGACATGTACATCGCCTACGCCGGCAAGGACGAATTCAACATCGACGCCCAGGTAGAGAGCTTTCTCGAAGTCGCCCACCAGCGCGGCCTGAAGGTCGGCGTGGGCTACGATCCCCACGGCCGGCACAACATCCGCACCGGCTTGAAGCTCTTCCCCGGCATCGCGGAATGGCTGTGCGAGCGATTGAAGCCGTACGCGCCGTGAGCGGCTGCGTCAGAAGTACGTCGGGCTTTCCAGCCCGACCGAAGCGCCGGCGATCAACCGCTGTCGTGGCCGCCCCATTGTCGGGCTCCACACCGCTGGCACTTTGGTCGGGCTGGAAAGCCCGACGTACTTTTGCTTCCACCCCTTCCTGGTTCCCCTCGCCCGCGCCGCCCGCTAGAATAACACCTTCGACCGCACAAACCAGACAGGCGATGCCTAGTGTTCGTGCTGAAGGAGGTATCTGCATGACCCGACATTTGCAATTCGGCTGGCTGCTGGCGCTGCTGGCTGGACTGGCCGTCCTGGGAACGGCCGCCGGTACGCGCGCCGCGGATGGCGCGCCGGACGACAAGGAGATCAAGGCCGTCGTCGATAAGGCCGTGGACTTCTACAAGAAGCGCCAGGGCGACGACGGCAGCTTCTCGCCCAAGTTCGGTGGGCCGGGCATCACCGCCCTGGTGGTGGCCTCCATGCTCAAGCAAGGCGTCAGCATTGACGACCCGGTGGTTGCCAAGGCGCTGGACTACCTGGAGAAGAACGTCCAGAAAGACGGCGGCATCTATCAAAAGAAGCTGGCCAACTACACCACCAGCGTGGCGCTGATAGCACTGACCGAGGCCAACACCAAGGGCAAGTACGACGCGGTCATCAAGAACGCCGCCAAGTTCCTCAAGACCCTGCAATTCGACGAGAGCTTGGTGGAAGACAAGGACGTGAAGTTCGGCGGCGCGGGCTACGACAAGAACGACCGGCCCGACCTGTCGAACACGCAGTACTTCGTCGAGGCCCTGCTGGCGGCCGGCGTGCCGAAAAACGACAAGTCGATCCAGAACGCCCTGAAGTTCATCAGCCGCTGCCAGAACCTGCCGGGCGAAACCAACGACCAGCCCTGGGCCGCGAAGACCACGGCCGACGACAAGGGCGGCCTGGTCTACAACCCGATCGCCAGCGACAAGACCACCACGCCCGAAGGCGGGATGCGCTCGGCAGGCGTCATGACCTACGCGGGCCTGAAGAGCTTCCTGTATGCTGGCGTGAACAAGGACGACAAGCGCGTCCAGGCTGCCGTGGACTGGATTCGCCGCCACTACTCCGTGGACCAGAATCCCGGCCAAGGCACCTCGGGCCTGTACTACTACTACCATACCTTTGGCAAGGCCATGTCCGCCCTGGGCGAAGACAACTTTGCCGACGATAAGGGCGCGAAGCACGACTGGCGGCGCGACCTCTTCG
>JAEUIF010001249.1 GCA_016795185.1 Planctomycetia bacterium
AACCGCCGGCTGGCTCCAAGCCGCTGGGATGTTTCTGATTCAATGGTCCGCACAGCGGACCCTACAGGTTTCGTCCGGCAGTCCTGAAGTCACAGGCCGCCGTCGGAATCCTGTTCCCATTCGCGGACCAGTTCATCGACGGTGGCGTAATCGAGTTGCTGGCGCGGGGCCAGGAAAGTGTCGCGCGTCCAGGAGCCGCCGGACTTCTCGCCGCGGACGCGCTGGACTTCCTGCTGCAAGCGTTCGAGCCACTGCGGCACGTCCAGGCCCGAACCGGCGGGCGTGGCTGACTGAATGGCCAGTTCCTCCTGAAAGCGCGCCAGGGGCGCGCCGTCGCCCGCGCCCTGCTGGAGGGCCGCCGTCATGGCCGGCTCCACCAGCACGCAGAGCCGGTCGATCGCCAGCGGCTTCAGCAGCCGTTCGTGAATGCGGTCGGACACGGTTCGTAGCTTGATGCCGTGCGCTTCCTCCAGCAACGACAGCTGACCGACCAGGGCCTCGGCTGACTTCTCGGTCAAGCGCGCGTAAGCCTGCTCCCAGAGACGGGCCGCGCCAGGTCGCTGACGTCGGGCCAGCACCTCGTGCGCCGCCACCAGGGGGCGCTGCCGCCACGCTTGCCGGTCGTAGTTCGCCTTGATGCGCAGGAAATCGAGCAGGACGTGCAGGTTCTCGCCGTAGGCCGCCAGCGCCGTCGTGGCGTTGTAGTCCTTGAACTCCTCGTAGTTCTCGACCAGTGCCCGCAAAATCAGTTCGAGATTGTTCAGCGCCTGTTCCCGGCTGATTTGCCGGTCCAGCTCATCGAGCAGTTTCAGCGAGACGCCCGGTTCCGGATTATCGCGGACGTAGTCGAGATAAGCGCCAATGCCCCGATGCAGCACGCCGCGCAGGTTGCCCAGCGCCAGGAACTTGCTGTGAAACAGGTCGCGGCCGTAGCGCTGGATGAACTTGCGCAGCTTGTCCCAGTCGCTGTCGTTGCCGAAGCGCTCCAGGGTGGACAGTTGCAGCGTCGAGCTGTGATCGACCCAGAGCCGGTAAAAGGGCCGCGTGACGGCCTTCAGCACTTCGACCACATTGCGGTCGCCGCCGGACTCCGTACCCCACGTCGGCGCGGAATCGATCAGCGATTCCAGCACGCCTTGGAGGCCGAGTCGGAACAGGCGGTCGAACTCCGTGACGCGCCGGCTGCCCTGCGCCGGCTGCACCTGCTCCATCTGCCGGATGGTTTGCAGCAGCAGGTGCGTTTCGCGCAGCAGCCCCTGGCGCGGCAGGTTCGCGAGCAAGGACTGCAACACGGCCTGGGCCACGCGCGCCCGGTAGATGGCCGCCGGATGGCCGCCGGCCGACAGGGGCGCGAACAGCAGCGGCTCCGGGCGGAAGTATTGCAGGAAGCTCGGCAGAATCTGCTGCGCCTCGTCCGACTGCCCGCGCAAGAGCGCCAGTTCCAGCCGCAGCGCCCAGGGTTCCCAGTCCTTGCTCTGGCGCGTCCAGCCTTCGCGTTCCAGGCCGCCGTCGGGGTTCTCCAGGGCCACCAGCAGCGCCCGCACGGCCAGCGTGGTTTCCAGGCTGGTGCCGATGATCTCATCGAGCAGCTGTTCCTTGACCACCCGCCGCCGGTCGTATTCGACGACGGAATCGAAGGAGCCGAGCGGTTCGGGCACCGGCTGGCGATAGACGGCTTCCAGCAGCGCCAGGAGTTGCTGCCGGTTCTCGCGGGCCTGCATCAGCCAGCTGTTGAGCGCTGCCGGCCACTCTTCCGCTTCGCCGGCCGGCAGGTCGCTGCGCCAGGTGCCGAACGAGCGCGCGGCCATCTGCCAGAGCTGCGCCAGCGTGGCCAGGTAACGCAGCCGTTTCTCCAGCCGCGGCGCTTCTTCCTCCAGGGCGAACTCGCCGATGGGCGGGCCGTCGTCCAGCACGCTGCCTTCCTGGCCGTCGTCGCCGCTGTCGTGGTAGACCACGCCTTCATAGGCTGCCTGGTAAGGATTGTCGTCCTCGTCGGCGTCCTCGTCCTCGTCGTCATCGTCCAGCAGACTGAGGCGGGGCACCTCGCCGTAGTCGTCGGCGTTGGCTTCGAGGTAGTCGAAGAACTTGCGCGCCAGCGCGGCCGCGGCCGGCTGGGCATGGACCACAGCCACCAGCCAGCGCCGGGCCAGCACGTGGAAGGAAAACTGTCCTTCCTCCAGCGGCACGCCTTCGGCCTGGCCCAGCCAGCTCATGAGCAGCGCCAGCGCCGCCTGGTAGTCGTCCTTGTGCAGCAGCGCGTCGACGACCTGCGCGAACGCCTTGGCCGTGCGGAACTCGCCCTGGTGCTGTTTCCAGAAGCCCAGGCCGGCCGTGGCTTCTCCCTGCTGCCGCCAGCGCGCCAGGGCGTCGGCGACGTGCTCGGCGGCTTCCGCGGCCTCGCCGCCGTGGACCCGTCGCAGGTCGCTGACCGTGGGGCTGGCGAACTGGTCCCACCAGCGCGCCAGCCGGCGCATGCCCTGCCGCAACCGCTGGTCGAGCGGCCCTTCGCCCGCCGCCGACGCTTCACTCATCAGGCGGGCGTAGGTGTCGAGCAAGCGTTCGATCAATTCGAGCAGGTCGTCCACCCGGCTGTCGCGCACCGTGTCCTCGCGCGACTGAAACAGCGGAAACAGCCCCTGGTAGCCCAGGATGTTCCACGGATCGGCGAACGCCCCGCAGTGAATGCCGCGCTTGATGATGTCTTCCGCTTCGGGCAGCAGGTCGGCGGCGCGGGCGCGCTCGCCATGATTGGTGAGGATGTCTGCTTGAATGAGCCGGATGACCACTTCGCTGTGCAGCCGGACCGAGGGGGTCGCGATCCGCGCCGCGTGCTGACGGCTCGGTTCGGGGTAGCCCATCTCGGCGAACAGCGCGGACAGGTGCCGATACTGCAACTGCGTGGCGCGGTGCTCGGCCAGCTTCTGATTCAGGTCGCGCCGTGCGCCGCCAAACGGCTGCTTCATCTGGTCGGCTTCCTGACGCAGCCGCCGACTATGGTCGCCGCCCACTTTTTCGAGCAGCCGACGGTAGAACGAATCCCGATAGGCCGCGATCTTCGGCACCAGCGTCGAGAGCGTGGCGGATGAATCGAAGGCCGTGGGCGTACCGCCGCCGATGCCCGAGGCCATCAGCACCACGCCCGCCAGCACCGCGCCGGCTTCCCAGAGCAGTTCGGCCGGGTCGCGGTCCCTGGGGTGCTCGCAGCGGTCCAGCAGCGAATCGAGCATGAGTTGCCGGACGACGAAGCGGCGATAGCGGCCCTGGGCGTCGAGGTGATGCGGGTCCCATTCACCGAAGACGTGATTCGGCCGCCGATTGGCCGGGTGCCCGTGGTCGTAGGCGCGTGGGTCGAAGGCAAGTTCGTCGAGGAGTTGCAAATCGAGCTGCGCTTCGGCGCGGATCGAGGCGTCCGTCTGTTCCAGAATTTCCAGGGCCGTGGCGACCAGGTCGTGGTAGCGGCCCCAGGCCACGCCCGCGCCGCGCAAGTAGAGCGGAATCGGCCGGAAACGTTCGTGCTCGTAGGGTTCGCCGCGCGGCCGGGTTTCGAGAATGGGAATCGGCCGATAGCCGACAAAGTCGTTCAAGCGCAGCAGCGCGCCGCGGACGATGCGTTCGCTTTCGTTCCAGGGCGGGCCTTGCGAGAGCAGGGCTTCCAGGGCCCGCGCCAGGAAAAAAGGTTGAAACAGGGCGCCGTCGCTCTGATGGGCCAGCAGGTCCGCGTGGTGCTGCCGGTACGCGGGCAGCAGGCGGTCGAACAGCAGGCCGACCACTTGCTCGACCTGGCCGACTTCCTTGAAGGCACTGGCACCGCTCGCGTGCAAGGTATGCAGCTGCTCGCGCAGGACAGTCCCCAGGGCCGCAGTCACGTCAGGGCTGGAGGCCAGCGAGCGATAGGCGTCATTCAGCTGTTTCTGGAAGCGCGGATCGGGCCGGCCTTCGGAAAAGTTGAGATAGCCCAGCAGCGCTTGCCAGGAGACTTCCGCATCGGATTGTGCGCGACGATCCACCACCGCTGCACCCTTCCCAGGTTCCTTGTGATCGGCACCATGCAGGATAGCGGAGAATCGTTCGCACCGCTACGCTTCTCTGGGGAAGCGTGGTGCGCAATGGTGGTTGATGTCAAGTCCAGGGAGTGACTGCCTGGGTTCTGCTGTTCGTTCTCGTGCGAGATTCGCGACTTTCCTCAGAAACACTTCCAATGGCGCATCTCGTTTTGAACGCGAGCGGACGGAACGCTCCTATCCGCAGTGTACTCTCCGATGCACGGGTGGAGAAGCCGAACCCTGGCGCTATGGCAATTTGCGGATGGGTGTAGCGATGCGCGAGTTGTTTGAGCCCCGGAGGGGCGTTAGAGCAGTAGCCCAGGGCGCAAGCCCTGGGTATCGGACTATTGACAACGAAAGCCCCGGAGGGGCGGCAGAGTTCCCGGCGGAATCTCTGTCGCCCCTCCGGGGCTGGCATCCTGGAGCGGTCGATTTCCCAGGGCTTGCGCCCTGGGCTACTGCTCTAACGCCCCTCCGGGGCTGAAGCAATGCGCCAACCGGAAAGCCATCAGCAAAAAGGCGCTAGCGGCGCAATGGCGTCGCCAGTGTCTGGCGAACTCGGAGCTGTCACGCGACCGGAGCATTTCACCTCGCCCACAGCTTGCGGTCGAGGCTGCGGTAGCCGATGGCTTCGCTCAGATGGCTGGATTGAATCGTCTCGGCCCCTTCGAGGTCGGCAATGGTCCGGGCCACGCGCAGGATGCGGTCGTGCGCCCGCGCTGACAGGCCGAGTTGCTCCATCGCGGATTGCAAGAGCTTCTGCCCTTCGGCGTCGAGGACGCAGTGTTTGCGGAGTTGCCGGCTGGTCATGCGGCCGTTGAGCTTCTGCCCGTCGCCGCCGAAGCGCCGGGCCTGCACCGCTCGTGCCCGCAGCACCTGTTCGCGCATGGTCGCGCTGCTGGTGCCGTCCTGGCGGGCGGCCAGTTCCTGGTAGGGCACCGCCGGCACCTCGATGTGCAGGTCGATGCGGTCCAGCAGCGGCCCGCTGATCCGGCCCATGTAGCGCTCGACCATCATCGGGTTGCACTTGCATGCATGTTTCGCATCTCCCATGTAGCCGCAAGGGCAGGGGTTCATCGCCGCCACCAGGATGAAACTGGCGGGAAACGTGGATGAATTGAGCGCCCGCGAGATCGTCACCCTTCCTTCTTCGAGCGGCTGTCGGAGCACTTCCAGGCTTTTGCGATTGAACTCCGGCAGTTCGTCCAGGAACAGGACGCCGTGATGCGCGAGGGAGATTTCGCCCGGCGCGGGCGTGCTGCCCCCTCCTACCATTCCAGCATCCGAAATAGTGTGATGCGGCGAGCGAAATGGCCGTGTCGCCAGCAGGGCTTCGCCCGGATTCAGGCGGCCCGTGGCACTGTAGATGCGCGTCGTTTCCAGGCTTTCGCCCGGCGTCAGCGGCGGCAGGATGGTCGGCACGCGGCGCGCCAGCATCGTCTTGCCCGAACCGGGACTGCCGATCATCAAAACGTTATGGCTGCCTGCCGACGCAACCACCAACGCCCGCTTCGCAAAGTCCTGGCCGCGCACATCCGCGAAGTCGATGTCGTAGCTGTTCAGCTTCGCCGCCAGGTCTTCGAGTTGCACGTTGACGGGTTCGACGTCCAGCTGGCCGGAGAGGATGCCGACGGCGTCACTCAGGCTGTCCGCGCCGTAGACCGTCATCTCGGTAACGACGGCCGCCTCGCGCGCGTTGGCGGCTGGCACCAGCAGCTTTTTCACGCCCAGGTTGCGGGCCGCCATCGAGATCGACAGCATGCCCTTGATGGGCCGCAGGCTGCCGTCCAGGGCCAGTTCACCGACCAGGGCGAAGTCCCGCAGTTGCTCCGGCAGCAGCTGGCCGGTGGCGACCAGCATGCCCATCGCGATGGGCAGGTCGAAGGCCCCGGCGTCCTTGCGCAGGTCCGCCGGGGCCAGGTTGATGATGGTCCGTCCGGAAGGCCGCTGATACCCCAGGTTGGCCAGGGCACGTTCGATGCGGTGGATGCTCTCGCGGACGGCGAGTTCGGGCAGGCCGACCAGAATGGTCTTGGGCAACCCGGCGGCGGCGTCTACCTCGACTTCGACGGGCACGGCATCGATGCCGACCAACGCGAACGCACCGAGCTTTGCCAGCATGGCAGGGCTACTCCGGGCTGAGAGTCTGTCGGACGAAGGCACGGCGAGCGCCGGTGGACGCCCGCCGGGTTGTTGTATGCCAGCCTTGCGGGCGCTGCAATTCCCTCGTTCGCGGAGATCGCGGACAGTTATTGGCCTGGGCGGTACGGTCCGCACAGCGGACCCTACGTAGGGTCCGCTGTGCGGACCGCTCCGATCAGTCGCAATCAGCTTCATTTTGTGGCCGCTCACACCGCCCGGCGCAGCAGCGGCTGCATCCGGAAGTCCGCCAGGCTGCGCCACAGCCATTCGACTGGGCCCATGCGGAACCAGCGCAGCCACGCCACGCTGACGCCGATCTGAATCACCGTGAGCGCCAGCACGATCAGGAAGCCGGTTGCATGGCCGATCTGACCGTAGAGGCGGAAGCCATAGCGGTAGAAGAGAATGTTGCACAGCACCGATTGCAGCAGGTAGTTGCTCAGGGCCATCCTGCCCACGTCCTGGAAGATGCGCTGCACCGCCGGCAGCCAGCCGCCGTGCGACCAGTAAAGGCCCAGCCCGAGGTACGCCAGCGAGAACGGCAGCGCGGCGATCGAGTAGAGCATCAGGATGTGCAGGCTGCCGGCAGGATGGATGAGGTAGCTCACGACCGCGCCGAGTTGCAGCGGCGTGCCCACGACCAGGCCGGTCAGGATCATGTTGCGGAGGAAGGGCCGGTGCTGCTCGAAATCGCGGAAGATGCCGTGCCGCTGGAGCCAGACGCCGATCAGGAAGCAGGGCAGGATGTACCAGACCAGCGCGAACCAGAAGCTGAACAAGTAGAGCAGCAGGTAGGCGGCGCGGAAGAGCACCATCTGCCCCAGGTGGCCGTCGCGAAAAATCTCCGTTTGACCTTCGGTGCTGGCGTAGTGGGCGAGTGAACGGATGACCTGCTCGACCTGGTTCTCCGGCCGGTTCGGCGGAGGCGGCGGCAGCGCGACCGCTCCCCCGCCGCCGCCCAGCGCGAGGCTCGCGGCCGACAGCATCAGCCAGCCGATCACGATCACCAGGCTGCCGCCGATGAACCACCAGAGGTTGCGTTGCGAGAACCACGCCACGCAATACGCCAGCACGGCGACGATGGCGTAGGATGTCAGGATGTCGCCGAACCAGAGGAAGAGGAAGTGAAACAGGCCGATGGCGAACAGCAGGGCCTGGCGGCGCAAATAGTAGAAGGTAAACGGCCGTTTGAAGTAGGCATCGCCCGGTTGCAAGCCCTTGTCCGCCTGGATCGCTAGCCCCGCGCCGAACAGGATCGACAGCAGCGTGATGAACTTGCCGAAGATGAAGAACAGCGAAAAGGCCATCACGGCATGGTCGAGCACGGACGCCGGCCGGGCTTCCATCGTCAGCATGTTCAGGTTGCCGTTCCAGATCGGCATGTTGGCGGGCAGGATGGCCAGGATGGCGATGCCGCGTAGCAGGTCCAGCGCCGGCAAGCGCTCGGCCGGGGCGGTGGGCACCGGCGGCAGGGGCGCGACGGCGACGATGCCGTGGGTATCCATGAGGGCGTACTCGCGGAAGATGAAGGTTGTACGGTCTGGAAGATTATACCGGGCGACGGGTCCGAGGCCTTGCTAAACCGCCAGCGGTGGGCTCACGTTACGCCAGGCACTTTCGTCATCCCATACCTGTTTCGCCCACCCCGCCTGCCTATTTTCTTTGACAGCGCCAACGTATACTTTAGACTTGTGTTGAATTCCCCGGTGTCCAGATTCGCAGCGGGCCGCGCCATCGTTTCATCCGGCCCGACCGGCATCGGCGGTTCCACCTGTCGCAAGCGCAAGTCCTCTAGGGGAGGGTTGTTCATGGCTCGCCGCAACGATAATGAATCCAAACAAGGGCTGACCGTGGCCCTGGTGCTTTTCGTCCTGCTCAGCGTCGTGCTCGGCCTGATGGCCTACTTCGGCTACGCCGAGCAGAAGACCCTGGAAATCAAGGCCCGCAACGAGTCCGAACGCGCCAAGCAACTGCTGATCGAGCGCGATCGCGCCCGGCTGCTGCTGGCGGTCAACCAGTCGTTCATCGGTTCCGCCGCCAACAAGCGCGAAGAGAAGCAGGTTTCCGAGGTCATCATCGGCCTGCGCAACAGCAAGGACAAGTACGAGGACATGACGCACGCTCAGGCTTACGAGGCCGAGTTGAAGCGCGTTACCGACAAGAAGGCCGCGAAGTGGGACCCCGTCTCCGAGCGGCCCGACCAGACCGTCCTCGAACGCATCGCCGAGCTGGAGAAGAGCGCCAAGAACGAGAACATGCTGGCCAAGCAGCAGCAGGACCAGTTGCGCAAGGCCGAGCAGGACTTCCAGAACCAGATCGCGGCGGCCATCAAGGCCAAGGAAGCCGCCGAGGCGGGCCTGGCCAACACCAAGGCCGACGTCGATCAACGCATCAAGGGCATCGACGAGAACTACAAGAAGACCGTCGAGGAGTTCCAGAAGAACATCGTCGCCGCCGAGGACTTCGCCAAGGAACTCAACAAGCTGCGCAAGGACAAGGAAGAGGCCGAGGCCAAGTATCAGGCGGCCCTGAAGGACGCCGAGACGAAGATCAAGAAGATCGAGGAGAAGATTCCGCAGATCGACCTGCTGGCCTACGACCAGCCCAAGGGCAAGATCACCCGTCTGGAAGGCACCAGCACCGCGTACATCAACCTGGGCCGCCTCGATCTGGTCCGGCCCGGCCTGAGCTTCAGCATCTTCTCGGTCGGCGCCTACAAGGCCAACGCCGAGCGCAAGGCCAGCGTGGAAGTGATCGACGTGATCGCCGACCATCTGAGCAAGGTGCGCATCACGGACATCCGCAGCGCCGCCCGCGACCCGATCATCACCGGCGACCTGCTCTACAATCCGGCCTGGAGCCCCGGCATGCGCGAGCACGTCGCGGTGGCCGGCCTGATCGACCTGACCGGCGACGGCCGCGACGGCACCCTGGATTTCATTCGCACCCTCGAAAAGCAAGGCGTGTCCGTGGATGCCTACCTCGACACCAAGTCCGTCGAGGTCAAGGGCCGCGGCATGAATCGCCAGACTGGCTACCTGATCATCGGTGAAGTCCCCGAGTTCACCAAGCAGGAGCAACTCCGCGAAGGCGACGCCCGCCAGGAACGCAAGATCAGCATCAGCACCGAAATGGGCAAGCTCCAGGACCAGGCCCGTGCGATGGGCGTGACCATCGTGCCCGCCCGCCGCTTCATGGCCATGATGGGCTTCAAGCTGCCGCGCACCCCCGCCACCATCGACGACTGGAACGCCTACACCTTCCGTCCGCAGGCCGCCGGCGGCGCTGCCCCCGCCGAAGGCAAGGAGATGATGAAGAAGGAAGAGATGAAGAAGGACGAAAAGTAAACCAGCGCCGGCCACCGCTGGCGGTTTCGTAAACTCCGAACCCACGCGGCCGAACCCTCGGCCGCGTGGGTTTTCTCCGTTACCGGGAAGGCACGCTCATGCTCGGCATCGTCTTGACGGCAGTCGTCGGCCTGACCGCCGAACCACCGCCCGCGTCGCGGAAAGCCGCGCCAGTCGTCATCGCCATCGGCCAGACCATCACCCTGCGCATGACCACGAAACGGCCCATCACCGAGGTCTACGTGGACCGCGAGGGCATCGTCCGCGTCGAACCGGTGGCCAACGACCAGACAGCGGTGCGCGTCACCGGCCTGGCGGCGGGGGTGGCGCGCATCCACCTGACCGACGACGGCGGCAAGACCGAGGTGCATCAGTGGGGCAAGCCGCGGTAGACCGTGAAGTCCACACGGCAGTACGTCGGGCTTTCCAGCCCGACCGTAGCGCCGGAGGTGTGCGGTGTAAAGCGGTAGCTAGTGCAGTATCAAGAGACTTGTTGCTCAAAAGAACGTCTTTCTGGGTGCCATGCCCACGGCTTGGCGTGGGCATGG
>JAEUIF010001251.1 GCA_016795185.1 Planctomycetia bacterium
TGCACCCGCTGCGGCAACTGCTGCACCGGAGCGCCCGGCTTCGTCTGGGTCACGGACGAGGAAATCCGCGCCATTGCCGAGGTGCGCGGCGAGACCTTCGAGCAGGTGTTCTCACTGTACACTTACCGAACCGACGGGAAACGCAGCCTGCGCGAGAAGGCCAACGGCGATTGCACCTTTTACGAGAAGGACCGCGGCTGCACGGTCTACGCCGCCCGGCCGCGCCAGTGCCGGACCTGGCCCTTCTGGGAAAGCAACCTGGCCACTCCCGAAGACTGGCAGCGCGTTCGCCAGACCTGCCCGGGCGCTGGCCAGGGCGACCTGATCCCGCTCGAAGAGATTAGCCGACGGGTCAGAACGATTCGCCTGTGAGGAGCCTCGATGTCCGCGCTGCGCCGCCAGGTGCTGGAACTTTACCGCGAGGCCGACGCCGAGGTGCGCGCCGCCGGCCCGGTGTGCGTGGCCAGCGGCCGTTGCTGCCGATTCCAGGAATTCGGCCACGTACTTTACATCAGCAACCTGGAAGCCGAGGTGCTGCTCTCCGCCGCGCCGCCCTACGAGCAGCCAGTGACGCCGGAGTTTTGTCCGTTTCAAAAGGAAAAACTCTGCACCGCCCGCGAACCGCGCCCGCTGGCCTGCCGGGTCTACTACTGCGATCCGCACTATCAGGAAACCGGCAACGCCATCACCGAGAAGTACCTGCATCGCTTGAAGGAACTGGCCCAGGCCGAGGGCGTCGAATGGCGTTACGCGCCGCTGCATGTGTTCCTGAACGAAGCGCCGAATAGCGCTGCCGTGGCGGCGTCTAACACATGAAGTTCGCGGCGGTTCAAGACTCGAAATAGCTGTCAGCTATCAGCTATTAGCTGACAGCTAATGGCTGACAGCTAATGGCTGACAGCTATTCCCTCTTGATATCGACAGACATCAACTAACGGAGAAACGAACCATGCCCTGGCTGCGCTCGCTCTGCTTGCTCGTGCTGACCGCCGCGATGGCTTCCGCCGGTGACTGGCCGCAGTGGCTCGGTCCGAAGCGCGACGGCTCATCGACGGAGAAAATCGCGCCGTGGAAGGACAGCCTCAAGGTGGTCTGGCGGCAGCCGGTCGGCGAGGGTCACGGTTCACCCGTGGTCGCGGGTGGCCAGGTGTTCTTGCACGTCAAGGTGAAGGACAAGGACGAGGAAGCACTGCTCGCCTTCGACGCCAAGGACGGCAAGCCACTCTGGTCGCACCAGTACGCGCGCGGCAACGCGGCCTTCAAGTTCGGCAACGGCCCGCGCGCCACGCCGACCGTGACCGACGGCAAAGTGTATGCGTTCGGGATTACCGGGATTCTGACCTGCTGCGAGGCCGCGAGCGGCAAGGAACTCTGGCAAGTCGATACGCTCAAAACCTTCAAGGCCCCCAACCTGTTCTTCGGCGCGTCCTGCTCGCCGCTGGTCGAGGACGACAAGGTGCTGGTCAACGTCGGCGGCAAGGGCGCTTCCATCGTCGCGTTCAACAAGGACAAGGGCGATGTGCTCTGGAAGTCGCTGGACGACAAGGCCAGCTACTCGTCGCCCATTGCTATCGGCGAGGGCAAGAACCGGCAGGTCGTCTTCCTGACGCAGCAAGGGCTGGTCGGCCTCTCGCCGGCCGACGGCAGCGTCTTCTGGAAGTTCCCGCTTATCGACAAGCTCAGCGAAAGCTCGACGACGCCGGTGCTTTCCGGCGACCTGCTGCTCGGCAGTTCCGTGACCTACGGCGCGGCCTGCCTGAAGTTGCAGGACAAGGATGGCAAGCCCGGCTTCAGCGAAGTCTGGAAGAACCCCGCCTACACCTGCTATTTCTCTACACCGGTGCCGGTCGGCGCGGACCAGACTTACATGGTCACGGGCGCGCTGCTGCCGCCGTCGGTGATGTTGCGCTGCGTGGATACCAAGACCGGCAAGGAACACTGGAACAAGCCGAAGATCGGCAAGTACCACGCGGCCCTGCTCCGCACCGGCGACGACAAGCTGCTGATGCTCGACGACGCCGGCAACCTGATCCTCATCGACCCCAGCCCGAAGGAATACAAGGAACTGGCGAAGGCCAAGGTCTGCGGCGCGACCTGGGCGCACCCGGCCCTGAGCAACGGTCGCGTCTACCTGCGCGATGAGAAGGAACTGCTCTGCGTGCAGCTGGCTGAGTGAACGGGGTTATTTCCGGCTTGCTCAAACACAGTTCCAGTCCTCGTCGTCGAGGGGATTGTCCCAGAAGTCGGTGCTGGAACTGGCCGCCCGCACCAGATCGTCGAAGGTGTCGTCGGCCGGTGCCAGGACCACGACCTCCACGGGCGTTCCCGGCGGCAGGGGCACTGGCAGACGCACCTGCCCCTGGTCGTCCACGGTTGTTTGCAGTTTGAACGCTTCTTGAACCATGACCTATTCTCCGCCCTCACACAAGTGCATCGTCAAATAGGATGTTGCCCGAAGGAATGCTGGGTGGCACGTCCCTCGGTACTCCGAGGGCGTGCGAGTCGCTCCCCACGCCCTCGGAGTACCGAGGGACGTGCCACCCAAGTAAAGCCTTGCGCAACAGGTCGCTTGATTTTGCACTAGGTACGGGTGATTCGCGCAGGTCGCTTCTCCGCTAGGATACGTTGCACCAGGAACGGCGTCAGGCCGAAACGCTCGTCGCCTGCTTGCACCGCATCCGCGAAGGTGTCCCCGATGCCTGCCACCTCGGAGCCCTGGATCAACACCCAACGCCCTTCCTGTCCGTCGGCGAGCAGGCGAGGAAGTTCCTGCTGATAGGCGGCCAACTCGGCCGCCAACAGTTCGGCCGCTGGTGGGGGCGGCGTGGATGTTCGCGCCTGGGTCTGCGTGGTCATGGCTGCCTCCACAAATGCCCGTTAGTTCTCACAGCGTCGGCCCGAAGCTCATTCAGAAATCTCCCGCCGATTCGACTGGCGCTGCTGCCGATTCCAGTCGAGGAACTGCTCCACCGCTTCCGCTTCGGCAGCCCAGCTTCCCGCGGCGCGCCGCAGGGCTTCCCGGGCTGCCCAATCGGTCGGTGCGGTTGCCGGCGACGGTAGTGGTTGGAGCAGCACCGCCACTTCTTGGCCAGACGGAAGCGCTGGCTCCTGGTCCAGTTCGATGGTCTTACCCCGAACGATGCCCCTGAAAACGGTTTCCAACATGGCTGCCTCCCTTCGCGGTCGCTTCACAGCGTCGGCCCGATGCTCCACGGGGCGAACTCTTCCTCGCCGACGCCGGCCAGTTCGCTCTTGGTCTTCTTGCCGCTGGCCACCGCGAGGATTTCGTCGAAGATCATTCGGCCGACCTCCTCCACTGGCGTGCCTTCGAGGATGACGCCGGCGTTGATGTCCATGTCGTCGGGCATGCGCTCGTAGAGCGGGGTGTTGGTCGCGATCTTGATCGACGGCACCGGCTTACAGCCGTAGACCGAGCCGCGGCCCGTCGTGAAGACGCCGACGTTGGCTCCGCCCGCGACGATGCCCGTCATGCTCACCGGGTCGTGGCCCGGCGTGTCCATGACCACGAAGCCCTTGGCCTTCACCGGCTCCGCGTAGCGCACGACATCCACGAGAGCCGTGCTGCCGCCCTTGGCGATGGCCCCCAGCGATTTCTCGTAGATCGTCGTCAGCCCGCCTTCCTTGTTGCCGGGCGACGGGTTGTTGTTGATCTCCGCGCCGAAGATGCCGGTGTACCATTCCCACCACTTGATGCGTTCGACCAGTTTCTCGCCGACTTCGCGGCTGACCGCACGGCGCGTCAGCAGGTGTTCCGCGCCGTAGATTTCGGGCGTCTCGCCAATGATGCTGGTCCCACCCTGAGCTACCAGCAAGTCGGAAGCGATGCCCAGGGCCGGGTTCGCGGTCACGCCGCTATTGCCGTCCGAACCGCCGCAGTTTGTCCCCAGCACGATCTTGTCGGCGGACAGCTTCGTGCGCTTCCAGTCGTTGACCTTCGGCAGCAGTTCGGCGATCAGCTTGACGCCCGCATCCACGGTCTTGCCGATGCCGCCGCATTCCTGAATGGTGAGGACCACGGGCGGCTGGCCGCTGCCCTTCGGGTCGCGGCTCAACGGAGTGAGCTGGACCAACTTCTGGTTCTCGATCAGGTGGATGGCCTGGCCGGTCTCGCAACCCAGGCCGACGAGGATGTAGGCCGCCACATTCGGATGCTTGGCGAAGCCGGCCAGCGTGCGGTCGAGTTGATGGTGGTCCGGGCCGTCATACTGCATGGCGCAGCCGCTCTTGTGCGTGATCGCCAGCACGCCATCGACATTCGGATACTGCTTCAGCAGGTCGGTCGCGTGGAACTTCGCGCTGATGTACTTGCTGGTGCTGGCCGAGCAGTTGACCGTGCTGATGATGGCGATGTAGTTGCGCGTGCCAATGCGGCCGTCGCCGCGGTCGTAGCCGTGGAAGTAGCGCTGCTCGGCCGCTTGCGGTCGTGGCGGACACTCCTGACAGAAGGCGTAGTCGCGCTCGAATGCGCCAGCCCCCACGTTATGGACGTGGACATGGCTGCCCGGCGCGATGTCCTGGCTGGCAAAACCGATGATCTGCCCGTACTTGTAGATCGCTTCGCCCTTGGGGATTGGCTTCAGCGCGATCTTGTGTCCCAGGCCAATTCGGCCGGGCAGCGTCACGGCCGAGCCGTTGACCTGGATTTCCAGGCCCGGCGCGAGGTTCCGGGCGGCCACGGCGATGTTGTCTTGTGGGCGCAGATGGACGGCAACCTGGGAAAGCGGCGTGGCCGGCATGGATCGTGGTCCCCAAAGCG
>JAEUIF010000298.1 GCA_016795185.1 Planctomycetia bacterium
AGGCCCCCGCCCTGGCGCGATTGCATCACCCGCTCGACGGCGGGCTGGTGCTGCGCCGACCGAGCACGCTCAAACTGACACGCTGCTTTTTGCCCGAACTAACGCAGGCCCGGCACGTGGCCATCCTGTCCAACATGCCGCTGCGCTTCTTCACTGCCTGGACTTTCCGCGAGCACTTTGGCCGGACCAAGCGGCTCGACACTGAACTGCGCGGCAGCAGCAAGCCGGGTATCGATCGCGCCGCGCTCTTCGAGCAATGGCAGCGCGACTCCGGGTGCGACACGGTGGTCGTCATCGAAGTGCCGAAGACCTCGCCGCTATACGACGATGTCGGCGAATGCGAGAACTTCGAGGAGTTGCCTGCCCTGATGCAGAAGCAAAACCGGTTCCGGTTGTCGCAGACCTGGCGGCTGGACGAGCAGGGCTGCCAGGTCAGCCTGTGGTCGCGCGCGGGAGGGCACTGACATCAACAGCCATCGATTCGAACTGACAAGCCTGCTGTTCCCGACGTACAACCCCGGCGACGACCTCGAACGGACCTGGCCGGAAGTCCGCCGCTTCTTGCACGAAGCGCCGGGGACCTGGGAAGTGCTCTACATCTGCGACGGCTGCACGGACGGCTCGCCGGAACGGCTCGCGCGCTTGACCGCCAACGAACCGCGCGTCCGCATCGTCAGCCATGCGCCCAACCGCGGCAAGGGCTACGCGGTGCGGCAAGGGCTCGAAGCCGCGCGCGGCCGGCACCGCATCTTCACCGATGTAGACCTGTCCTACGGCCTGGATGGAGTGCTGCGCGTGGCCATGCAACTGCGCGGGGGGGCCGACGTGGTCATCGGTTCGCGCACGCATCCGGAAGCCTCGTTCCTGGTGCCCACGCACCTGCAAGACTATGCGTTCTGGCGGCGCATCCAGAGCAGCTGCTTTCGACTGCTAGCGAGCCGGCTGTTGCCGCTGCCTTACGGCGATACGCAAGGCGGGCTAAAAGGCTTCAGCGAGCGCGCGCTGGACGCCATCTTGCCGCTGCTTCGCTGCGACGGATTCGCCATCGACTGCGAAATCCTCAGCGCTTGCGAGCATTGCCGACTGTCGGTGGTCGAGGTGCCGGTCTGCTTCCACTACCGCGATACCACCACGGTGAACCTGAAAAAAACGCTACGCATGGTCCGCGACCTGCGCAGCATCCGCCGTCAGTTTCGCGCGCTGCCTAGCTTCTCCGCTGCCGTGCCGATGCAGCCTCGCCGAGCTGCGTGATCCCGTTTCACTCCGGGGCCAGCGGCATCCAACTCCGTCGGACTCCAGGGTGCCATGCCCACGGCTTTGCGTGGGCATGGGCTTCGCAAGCTTCTCATGCCCACGCAAAGCCGTGGGCATGGCACCCATAAATTCCGTCCATTCGGCAACAAGTTCCTGGATCGCGCACCAGACCGCCTTCTTCGCGACAATTTTCCCGGGCCGCTTGACTTAGTGTCAATCATACACTAATAATAGTGTAGAGTTGACACTAAGGAGCGGGCATGTCTTCCACTTATTCCTATCCCCGACCCGCATTGGCCGTGGACGCCGTGGTCTTCGGCCTCGACGATGCGGAACTCAAGGTGCTGCTGATCCGCCGCGACCTGGAGCCGTTCCGCAATCGCTGGGCGCTGCCCGGCGGCTTCGTGCGCGTCGAGGAATCGCTGGAGCAGGCCGTGCGCCGCGAGTTGCAGGAAGAAACTGGCATCGGCCAGGTCTTTCTCGAACAGCTCTACACCTTCGGCGACGTGGGCCGCGATCCGCGCGAGCGTGTGGTGGCCGTGGCCTACTACGCCCTGTGCAAGCTGAGCGACCATTCCATCAAGGCCGCGACCGATGCCCGCGACGCCGCCTGGTTCGCGGTGTCGGAAGCGCGGCACCTGGCCTTCGATCACGACAGAATCCTGAACGTGGCCCTGGAGCGCCTGAAGGGCAAGGTGCGCTATCAGCCAATCGGCTTCGAGTTGCTGCCGCCGCAGTTCACGCTGTCGCAGTTGCAGCGGCTCTACGAGACGCTCCTGGAACAGCCGCTCGACAAGCGCAACTTCCGCAAGAAAATCCTCGGCATGGATTTTCTGGTCGCGCTGGACGAAGTGCAGAAGGACGTGGCGCATCGCGCTGCCCGGTTGTATCGCTTCGACGACAGGAAGTACCGTCGCTTGCAGAAACGCGGTTTCAACTTTGAAATTTGATTGTTCGTAGTTCCGCCTTTAGGCGGTTGAGCGACTCGCCGCCTAAAGGCGGAACTACGAACTTCGGGCGAACCATGCGAAAGCGCAAGTTGTCTTTCCATTGGACCCATTCTGACGGCCGGCCCATCGAGGACCACGATGAACATCTTCAAGCCGGGGCCGGACAATCTGTGTGCCAGCGTGCTGACCTGGTTATTTGACGGCTACTGGCCCACGGCCGGGCAACCCGAAACTGGCCCCGTTGTCGTACCGGGACCGACACAGCGCTACACGCTGCAACGCATGCTCGCCGTCGGCGACGTGGCCGACATCCACCTCGCGACTGTTGAGGACGAACCCACAGCGCAATACCTGTTGAAAGTCGCGCGCGTGGCCGAGGGCCGTGCGTTGCTCGATGTCGAACAGCAGACCCTGATGCAGTTGCTCGCGGCGGCCGGCGACACGACCTATCGCCAGTATCTGCCCGAACTGATCGAGTCCTTTCCCGTGCGGGACCGGATTCCCAAGCGCGTCAACGTCTTTCGCGCGCAGCCGGGCTTTCGCACTTTGGAGCAGGTCCACGAGCAGTTGCCCGCGCTCGACGGCCGGCATCTCGGCTGGATCTTCAATCGCCTGCTGACCGTGCTGGGCTTCATCCGCCGGCAAGGCTGGGTGCATGGCGCGGTGCTGCCCTGCCATGTCCTCATCCATCCCGAACAGCACGGCCTACAGCTGGTCGGCTGGGGGCAGGGCGTACCTGAAGGGCAGCGCATTCGGTCGCTATCAGCTCGCTACCGAACATGGTATCCGCCCGAAGTGTTCGCCAAGCAAGCGGCGGGGCCGGCGACCGACCTGTACCTGGCGGCGCGTTGCATCGTTTACCTGGCGGGCGGCGACCCGGCCACGGACTGGCTGCCCGATGCCGTGCCACCGCCGCTGCAACGTTTTCTCCGCACCTGTCTCCTGCCCGGCCCGCGCATGCGTCCGGACGATGCCTGGGATGTGCTGGAAGACTTCAACGACGTGCTGCGCTCACTCTACGGTCCACCGAAGTTTCACGCACTGCAACTCAGATAAGGAGGCCAATCATGGGAACCACTCGTTGGTCGGACGACCACTACCGCGACCGGGCGCGGCTCCGCGCCGCCACGGGCAAAGATGCCTTCGAGCACGACCACGCCATTCGCACCGGCGAAGCCACCCGCGCCGTCCATCCGAAAATGGACCCGCGCGGCGTGCTGGTCCGCGAATCGCGTGACTGCAACAGCCATCCGCGCAGCCATGCCGTCAGCGTGCTGTTCGACGTGACCGGCAGCATGCAGAACGTGCCGCGCATCTTGCAAGCCAACTTGCCCAAGCTGATGGGCCTGCTGATTCGCAAGGGCTACCTGGAGCATCCGCAGATTCTGGTCGGCGGCATCGGCGATGCCACCTGCGATACCGCGCCGCTCCAGGTCGGTCAGTTCGAGTCGGGCATCGAGATCGAAGAAGACCTGGGCAAGCTCTTTCTCGAAGGCGGTGGCGGTGGGCAGACGACCGAATCCTATGAACTGGCCATGTACTTCATGGCCCGCCACACCGCCCTCGATTGCCTGGAGAAGCGCGGCCAGCGCGGCTACCTGTTCATCATCGGCGACGAGATGCCTTACCCGAAGGTCAAGCGCAAGGAGGTCGCCGCCCGCATCGGCGGCGGCTTGCAGGCCGACGTGCCCATCGAAGCCATGCTGGAAGAACTCCAGACAAAGTACGAGGTCTACTTCGTGCTGCCGAAGCTGACGCAGCACTGGAACAACCCGGCGGTCTACGGCCGCTGGGTCGAACTGCTCGGCCAGCATGTGCTGCGGCTGGAAGAGCCGGCGGCGATCTGCGAACTGATCGCCTCGACCATCGGACTGGCCGAGGGCAAGGCCGACTGGGAACGGTTGGCGGAAGACCTGCACGAAGCGGGTTCTTCCGAGGAAGTGTGTCAGCAAGTGCGCAAGACGCTGGTGAACCTCGGCGCGGAACACGGCGGCAAGGGCGTGCGCGTCCGCGTGCCGGATTCGGGAGAACCGGCCGGCGTGGTGCAACTGTAGATTGACGATCAGAGCAACGCCGCTTGCGGCTTCGCACAATCCCCGGAGGAGCGGTTCGCCCAACGCTCTTCCGGGTGTGGTCACTCGCCCCCTCAATGGATTCCGACCCATGCCAATCGCGTTCCTGTCTGGCGACCTTTTCGCCAATCACGTGGGTGCCCAGGCGTTCGCGCATGGCTGCAACTGCGCCGGGTCGATGGGCGCAGGCATCGCCAAGGGCTTTCGCCAGCGCTATCCGGCGATGTACGAGGAGTATCGGCGGCGGTGCAAGGCGCAGCCGCGTCAGTTCAATCTCGGCGACGCGTGGTTGTGGCAGGCAGAAGGACTGCCGTGGGTCTTCAACCTCGGCACGCAGGAGAAATACTGGCACGCGCGCGCCAGCTATGAGGCGATTGAAGCCGCGTTGCGTTCGATGTCGCGACAGGCCAACGACGCGAACCTTGCCAGCATCACCATGCCGCGCATCGGCGCTGGCCTGGGCGGTCTATCGTGGAAGAAAGTGCGGGAGATCATTGGCCGGGTCTTCGGCGACTGGCGCGGTACCCTGTACGTCTACGAGGAATTCGTCCCGGCTGAAGTGGAGCAACCATGAAACGCGCCGTCATCACCGTCGGTCTCGGCTTCGGCGACGAAGGCAAGGGCGCGACGGTCGATTATCTGGTCCGTCACCTCGAAGCCGACCTTGTCGTGCGCTACTGCGGCGGCAGCCAGGCCGGCCATAACGTGCAACTGCCCGATGGCCGACGCCATACCTTCTCGCAGTTCGGAGCGGGCACCCTGGCGGAGTTGCCGGACCATCCACGCACTTTTCTGGGGCCAGCGATGGTCATCGACCCGCTGGCGCTCGCACGCGAAGCCCAGCACCTGGCCGAACTCGGCGTACGCGAACCGGCCCGCTTGCTAACAATTCACCCGCGCTGCCTGGTGACGACGCCCTGGTTGCGCATCGCCAACCAGCTGCGCGAACTGGCGCGCGGGGCCGAGAAACACGGTTCCTGCGGTCAGGGCATCGGCGAGGCCCGTGCCTACTGGCTGAAGTACGGCGCGGACGCCGTCTTGGCCGCCGACCTGCGCGACCGCGAATCGCTTTGTGCCAAGCTCGAATTGCAACGGCAGCGCCTGCTGCTCGATTGCCAGGAAGCACTGGAGCGTGTCGCCGGCGAAGTGCTGGCAGAATTCGGCTTGTGGGAACTGAATGCCGAAGGTGTGACGGCCGCGCTGCAAGCCGCGTTTTCCCCGGAAGTGAAACTGTCCGCCGCGCTGCCGGCCTGCCGAGCGGCGATCTTCGAGGGCGCGCAGGGCGTGCTGCTCGACGAGTATCGCGGCTTTCATCCGTACACCACCTGGAGCACGGTCACGGCGCACCACGCCTGGGAACTGATCGCCAGCGCCGACTTCGACGCGGTCTGCACGCTGGGCATCGCCCGCGCTTACACGACGCGCCACGGCGAGGGACCGCTACCGACGCATTCACCCGAACTGACCGCGCGCTTGCTGGATGCCGGCAATCCCTGGAACCGCTGGCAGGGCAGCCTGCGCTGTGGCTGGCTCGACCTGCCGCTGCTCCGCTATGCCGCCGCCGTCGCTGGCCCACTGGACGGCCTGGTCGTCAATCATCTCGATCAGCGGGGCAAGGACGACCTGGTCTGCGAGCAGTATCGCAACGTCGCGCTGACGCCCGCTGCCGCACCACTGCTCACCGTACAGAGCCGGATGATGCAAGAATTGCAGCAGGCCCAACCGGCGCTCGCAGCCGTTTCCACCGATGGCATCCTGCGCGCGCTCGGCGAGATCGCCCCGGTGGTCATCACCGGGCATGGGGCGACGCACCGCGAGCGAAGCTGCGCGGAATTGCGCTTTCGCAAGCGCCGGGCCTGAAGCGCTGCGCTGGGTGCCGCCTTGTCGAATCCGTAAATTAACTCCATTG
>JAEUIF010000308.1 GCA_016795185.1 Planctomycetia bacterium
CTCGATACTGTCACTTCTCGGAAATATCGCATTGTATTTTGCAAGGAAGTAATGACTGAAACCGCTATGATCTCCCTCACCCGCGACCTCATCGACTATCACGCCCTGACCGAGCAGGTCCGTCGGCCGCAGTGCGGGGCCGTCGTCACGTTTCTCGGCACGGTACGCGATCTGACCGATGGCAAGGTGACGGCCGCACTCGATTACGAAGCCTATCCCGGCATGGCGGAAAAAAAGCTGGCCGAGATCGAACGCGAAACCCGCGAGCGCTGGCCGGTGGGCGACATCGCCCTGGTGCATCGCCTGGGGCATCTCGAAGTGAGCGAAATCAGCGTGGCAGTGGCGGTGAGCTGCCCGCACCGGCACCAGGCGTTCGACGCCTGCCGGTATGCCATCGACCGCCTCAAGGAACTGGTGCCGATCTGGAAGAAGGAAAACTGGGCCGACGGCACGACGGAATGGGTCCATCCCACTACGTAATATGACCAAACTGACCGACACCTTCGGCCGCACGCACAACAACCTGCGCATCAGCGTCACGGATCGCTGCAACCTGCGCTGCACGTATTGCATGCCCGAAGAAGTCGTCTTCATGGACCGGCAGGAACTGCTGTCCTTCGAGGAGATCGCGCGTTTCGTCCATGCCGTGGTGCCCCTGGGCATCGACAAGATTCGCCTGACCGGCGGCGAACCGCTGATGCGCCGCGATCTATCTCGATTGGTCCGGTTGCTGGTGGACATTCCGGGCATCAAGGACGTGGGCCTGACGACCAACGGCCTGCTGCTCGCCGACCAGGCCCAGGCGCTTTATGATGCGGGGCTGCGGCGGATCAACGTCAGCCTGGATGCCCTCGACCCCGGCCGCTTCCGCGAACTGACGCGGCGCGACGGCGTCGAAAAGGTCATCGAAGGCATCTTCGCCGCGCAGCAGGCGGGCTTTCGGCCGGTGAAGGTGAACGCGGTCAGCATTCGCGGCGTGACGGAGCCGGAAGTGGTGCCGTTGGCGAAGTTCGCCCGCGAGCACGGGCTGGAGATGCGCTTCATCGAGTACATGCCCATCGGCGCTGAGCAGTGGGAACGGGGCAAGGTCTACTTCGCCCACGAAATCATGGAACAGCTCGAACGCGAAGTCTGCCCGCTGATGCCGGCGGAGGACTACGACCCGCGCGCCCCGGCCATGGACTTCGCTTACACGGACGGCCAGGGCCGCGTGGGCATCATTGCCAGCGTGTCGCGGCCCTTCTGCATGAGCTGCAACCGCATCCGCCTGACCGCCGACGGCAAGCTACGCAACTGCCTGTTCGCCCTCGACGAAGCGGATGTGAAAACCCTGCTGCGTTCCGGGGCCGAGGACGAAGCGATTCAGGCGGTGGTGCGGCGCAACGTCCACGACAAGTGGGAAGGGCACGAGATCAACACGGCCCGCTTCGTGAAACCGCTGCGGACGATGCACGCCATCGGGGGCTAATTCTCAAGGAAGACCGCTGATGCCCGACGACACTTCACTCGTACAAACCATCTTCGACCACCCCGACGACCTGACGCCGCGCCTGATTTACGCCGATTGGCTCGAAGAGCACGGCGAGCCGGAACGGGCCGAGTTCCTGCGGCTGCAAATCGAACTGGGCCGCCTCTCCCGCGACGATCCGCAGCGCTCGGACCTCGAAGCCCGCGAATCGCAATTGCTGATGCAGCACGAACGGGCCTGGCGCGACCGCCTCGGCGAATATGGCCTGGACTACTCGCTCTACACCACCCGGCAGGAACTGCGGACCTGCGTGATCCCGTGCAATCTGCTGTCGCGCGTCCCGGAATGGCAGGCGCTGGTGGAGGAGTTGCCGTTCCTGCGCGACTTTCGCAACGCCGAGATGATCGTCGGCGTGCTGCACGGCCTGGTGTCCGTCGCCGCGCTGCACGGCCTGGACCTGAGCCGCTGCCGGCTCGACGATGCCGCCGTGGAAGCCCTGGCCGCTTCACGGCACATCGCGGACCTGGTACACCTCGACCTGAGCTTCAACGCCATCAGCGACGTGGGCGCGAAGGCCCTGGCCGCCTCGCCGTACCTGAGTCGCCTGAAGGTGCTGAACCTCAGTTTCAACCAGATTGAAAAGGCCGGGGCACAAGCTCTGCTGAGGTCCAAAAAGTTGCCGTCGCTCATCGAACTGAATCTGCGCTCGAACCGGTTGACCCCCAGCATGGAGAAGAACCTGGCGGCCCGCATGTGGCAGCGGGTGCGGGGTTAAGGCCGACTGTCACAAACGGCTGCGCTGCCGGGCTTCGGTGTAGGTGGCTTCCAGTTCGAGCGGCAGGGTTGGCCCGCCGCGCAGGGCCAACGGCATGGTCGGCAGGAACTGCCCTACGGTCAGGGGCACTGGCCAGAGATCAATCTGATCCCCTGCCGCCTTGCGTCGTGCCGGCCGATAGGCCACGGCATATAGCTGGGACTCGGGCGCGAACAAGAACTCATCGGGCTTGTCGAGCAAGCGCACGATCTCGTCGTGCATGTTGAACGTTCGTTCGGTCACCACATCGACGATCACCAAGCCGACGCCGACTTGCAAATAGCTAATGCACTTGGCGGCGAACTCGCGTCGCGTTTCCGGCCGGTCTTTGTTGGAGGGGCTGACCAGTTCAACGGCAGCGACCAGCTGTTGTCCACCGCTGGTGGTTAGCACTTGAACTTCAAACTCGTCCGGGAAGACGGCGGGCATGACGAGTGGCGGCGCGGGCGGCGCCCACGCCTCCTGAACCACGGCGGCGGCGATGCCACCGGAACCGTTGCCGCTGACACTCACGGTTGGCTCACCTTCCAGGGTGGCAATGTCAACCTCGACACGCGAGCCGA
>JAEUIF010000310.1 GCA_016795185.1 Planctomycetia bacterium
ACACGCGCCACCGGCGCTGCCGGTCGGGCTGGAAAGCCCGACGTACCGCCGCCGGTCGGGCAATCGTACTTTGGGCTTTGCACCAGTGTCATCAGCGCGAAAACGCCTCTGGACCCTCGGCCTTGGCGATCACCACGACACCGCCCTCGGTCACGGTGAAGCCGCGCCCGCGGTCGTGCTCCAGGTCGTAGCCGATGGTGGTATTCGGCGGCACCTTCACGTCCTTATCGATGATGGCGCGGCGCACCCGGCTGTAACGGCCGATGTCCACCCCCTCGAACAGAATCGAATTATCAACCACCGCGAAGCTGTTGATGCGGACGTTGGGCGACAGCACGCTCTTGCGCACGTGGCCGCCGCTGACGATGCAGCCCTGGCAGACCATGCTTTCGTGCGCTTCGCCGCGGCGCGCCTGGCCGCGCGGTCCTTCATCGCTGAAGACGAATTTCGGCGGCGGGAAGGGCGGCTGATCGGTGCGGATGGGCCATTCACGGTCGTAGAGGTTCAGCACCGGGTCGATGTCCACCAGGTCCATGTTCGCCTGGAAGTAAGCGTCGAGCGTGCCCACGTCGCGCCAGTAGGGCATCGCCTTGCGGTTGCGGTCGCGAAAGCGGAAGCCGAAGACCTTGTGCGATTCCATCATCACGGGCAATATGTTGTGCCCCAGGTCGTGGTCGCTGTCGGTACGGGTGGCGTCCTTGCAGAGCAGTTCGTACATCAGGCGGGCGGTGAAGACGTAGATGCCCATCGACGCCAGACAGTGCTGCGGGTCGTCGAGCATCGGCACCGGTTGCGGAGGCTTCTCGACAAAGCCGACGATGCGGTCCTGGGCGTCGAGCGTCAGGTTGCCGAACTGGTGGCCGTCGCGCAACGGCACCGGGATGCAGCCGATGGTCAGGTCGGCGCCGCGCTCGACGTGCGAGCGGATCATGTCGCCGTAATCCATCTTGTAGATGTGGTCGCCGGCCAGCAACAGGATGTACTTCGGGTCTTCCTTCTCGATGCTGTAAATGTTCTGGTACAGGGCGTCGGCGGTGCCGCGATACCAGTGCTCGTCGATGCGCTGCTGCGGCGGCAGGACCTCGATGTACTCGTCCAGTTCCCGGCTCAGGAAGCCCCAGCCGAAGCGGATGTGCCGGTCGAGGCTGCGGGCCTTGTACTGGGTCAGGACGAAGATGCGCCGCAGCTTGCTATTGAGGCAGTTGGACAGCGTGAAGTCGATGATGCGGTACAGACCGCCGAAGGGCACGGCCGGCTTGGCGCGGTCGCGGGTCAGCGGTTCAAGGCGCGTACCCTTGCCGCCGGCCAGAATCACCGTCAACACCGATTCCGACGCCATGCCGCGAACTCCAACGATGGCTCGCCCTACAGTTCTTCATACAGCAGCGCGTAGCGGCGCACCAGTTCCGCCGCCGAAAAATGCTCGCGGGCGCGCTGCCGGCCTGCTTCGCCCAGGCGTTGCCGGAGCGCGGCGTCGTCGAGCAGCAGACGTGTCTGCCGGGCCAGGGCGGCCTTGTCGCCGGGCGGCACCAGGAAGCCGGTCTCACCGTCCACGACCATATCCATCAACCCCGAAACCCGAGTTGCCACCACCGGCTTGCCGTGGGCCATGGCTTCCAGGGCAGCGTTGAGACCACCCCGCTGGCGGTGCAGCGCCCAGACCACGTCGGCCGGCTGCAACAACGCTGGGCCGTCCGGCCGCCGGCCGGCCAGGTGCAGGTGTTCCGCGCAGCGCAGTTGCCGCGCGAAAGTCAGCAGGCGCTCGCGCTCCGGGCCGTCGCCGATCAGCAACAGGCGAAGATCGTCGTAAAGAAAACGGAGAATGTCGAAGGCCCACACGGCGTCGCGCGCGCCGTGGGCCGCTTCCAGTTCACCCAGGCAAGCAATCAACCGACCGGCGGGCAAATCGAGCTTCGTCGCTTGCGGATGGGCATGCCCCGCCGGGCAGTCCTCGACGCCAGGCGCGATGGTCGCGATCCGCGCGACGGGCAACCCGTCCTGATACAGCCGGGCGGCGTCCCGCTGATCCTGGACCGCGACGCGCTGGACTCCCCGCAGCAGCCAGCGCTCCACGAAACCGCTGTTGTTACGCCGCAGCGGAGACACGCTCGCCACGACGGGCAGCGCGGAACGTGCCGCCGCCAGTCGCCAGGCCGTCAGTGCCGACGTGCCCCAGACATGGACCACGCGCGGCGCGAAGTCCTCGGCCAGTTGCCGCAAACGCAGCAGCGGCCGGGGATCGAGCCAGCGGCTGCCGCCAAGGACTTCGACGCGCACGCCCGCGGCGCGCAGCGTTTCCACGAATGGCCCCGCGCCGCCCAGGACGCAGACCAGCGGCTCGCAGCGCGGCCGTTCGAGACCCGCCGCCAGCAAACGGAGTTGCTTGGCCGGGCCGCTGTAATCCAGCCGGGGAATGAGCAGAAGGACTTTCACGCCAGGTCCGTCGAGGATGAGGGCATCGGCAACACCGCCACGTAGGGCAACTGGCGGTACTCGTCGTTGTAGTCGAGGCCGTAGCCAATGACGAATAGATCAGGGATGTGGAAACCGCAGTAATCCGGTTTCAGCGGCAATTCCTGCCGGCCTTCTTTGTGGAGCAGCACGCCGACCCGCAACGAGGCTGGTTCCATCGCGCGCAATTGCTCCACGAGCGGAACGAGGGTGCGGCCGGTGTCGAGGATGTCGTCGAGCAGCAGGACGTGCCGGCCGCGCAGGTCGGGCAGCAAGTCTGTTCGCACCCGCAGTTCGCCCGGCCGCGTCACCGCGCCCCGGTAGCTCGATGCTTGCACGAGGGCCAGCCGAATGGGCATGTCGAGGCGGCGCACCAGGTCGGCCAGGAACATCAGGCAGCCGGTCAGTACGCCGACGATGGTGAGCGGCTGTCCCTGGTAGTGCTGCTTGATTTCCACCGCCAGTTCGTCCAGCCGTTGCTGAATGCGCTCGGCGGTGATCAGGATTTGCATGGCCGCGGTCCTGGGAAAACGACAGTCGCCTGAAGACTCGTCGCGCTTGTTGCACTAGGGTTTCCAGGTCACGTCGCGTAGTACAGCGCGTTCGTAGGCAATCATCGCATCCCTCATCCGAGTGCGGCTCGGTTCCTGCCTGGCGGAGTCGAGCGTCTGCACGAAGCTCTCAGCCAACCGCACACTAGCAGCAGCCTGAGATTGTGTAAGAGCAGGGGACTCGTCGTAGTCAGCCCGATTGCGCAATCGTCGCAATGTGTCCAGTTCGCGCCCTGCCTGTTCCACGGTGGGTTCGCTGCTGTTGCCGAGGCGAAACACAAAATACTGATGCGCACGGTCTGCCCGCGGTACAGTGAAGTTCAGTTCGCTGAAGTAACGTCGGGCAACGTGAAAGGCCGCGTAGTAAGCTCGGCTGACAGCAGAGCGCCAGTCGGACTCGGTCGCGCCTGTCGCTAATCGGCTGGCTAGCGGCAGGAAGTCTCGCCAGTTCATCGCCACCCCAGCACGAAGCGGACGGCGTCGTGCGACGGGCAAACGCGACCAATGCCCGCCGACCAGGCACGCTGTCCGGCCAGCAGTTCCTCGGTGGTGAGGTCGCCGACCGCGACATCGAGGGCGATGTATTGATGCCTTTCATCCTCGGCATCCTGCGCCGTTGACACGCATAAGGTGGTGGACGGAAATGCCTGGTACGTCAGTTCGATCACTGCGTCCAGGTAGTGACCGATGCCCTGCGCGGCGGCGAACTCGCGAACCTCGCGCGGAACGGTCAGCGAAGGCGACGGGGCGACTGGTGAGAAATTCATGGAAACCTCGGTGGTGAGCGCGTCACAGCTTTCGTTGCGCCCAACGCTCACTGCGGCGCGGCGGGGGCCATCGGGGCCATGATCTCATCGGTCGGCTGGCCGTCGCGCACGTTGGGGTTCTTCTTCAGCAGTTCTTCGATCTCCTCGCGCTGCAACTCCTCGCGCTGAAGCAGGGCGTCGGCGATCTTGTCCAGGTCGGCGCGGTTGTCGCGGAGCAGCTGATAGGCCGTGTCGTCGGCCTCGCGCAGCAGCTTTTGCACTTCCTCGTCGATGATGTTCGCGGTGCCCTCGCTGAAGTCCTTCGGCTCCTGAATTTCCTTGCCGAGGAAGACGTGCTCCTCGCCGACGCGGAACGACATCGGCCCGAGCCGGTCGCTCATGCCCCAGTGCGTCACCATGTAGCGGGCCAGCCGGGTGGCTTGCTTCAGGTCGCTTTCGGCACCGGCGTAGGGCTGGCCGTAGACAAGCCGGTCGGCGGCCCGGCCGCCCATCGTCATCACCAGCCGCGCCTTGAAGTAGTCCTGGCCGCGGTGGTAGCGTTCCTCATCCGGCACGCTGATGTTGACGCCCAGCGACTGGCCGCGCGGCACGATCGAGACCTTCAACGGCCGGTCGGATTCCGGTACCAGCCAGGTCACCAGGGCATGGCCGGCTTCGTGATAGGCCGTCCGCTTCTTGTCCTCGGGCGTCAGCACCTCCTCGCGCTTGGGGCCGATCAACACACGGTCGGCGGCGCGCTCGAAATCGACGCGGTCGATCTTGCTCTTGCCTTCGCGGGTGGCCAGCAGGGCGGCTTCGTTGGTCAGGTTGCGCAGGTCGGCGCCGGTCATGCCGATCATCTTGCGCGCGATGCCCTCCAGGTTGATGTCGTCGGCCAGCGGCTTGTTGCGGGTATGGACCTTGAGAATGGCCAGCCGCCCTTGCCAGGTCGGGCGGTCGATGGTGACGTGCCGGTCGAAGCGGCCCGGCCGCAGCAGGGCGGAATCGAGCACGTCGGGCCGGTTGGTGGCGGCCAGCACGATGACCATTTCCGTGGGCAGGAAGCCGTCCATCTCGCTGAGAATCTGATTCAGCGTCTGCTCGCGCTCATCGGAACCGCCGCCGACGCCCGCGCCGCGCATCCGGCCGACGGCGTCGATTTCGTCGATGAACAGGAGGCAAGGGGAGTTTTCCTTGGCGGTCTTGAACATGTCCCTGACCCGACTCGCTCCCACCCCGACAAACATTTGAATGAATTCCGAGCCGCTGATGCTGTAGAACGGCACCCCGGCTTCGCCCGCTACCGCGCGGGCCAGCAGCGTCTTGCCGGTGCCGGGCGGGCCGACGAGCAGCACGCCCTTGGGCACCTGTGCTCCCAGGCGCTGAAACTTCTCCGGACTACGGAGGAAATCGACGACCTCCTGCAATTCCGACTTGGCGTTCTCCATATCGGCCACGTCGTCGAAGGTGACGCGGCCCTTGTTCTTCTCGTAGCGCTTCGCCGGGCTTTTGATGTAGTTGCTCAGGAAGCCGCCGCCCAGCGGATCGCGCATGCGTGTCAGGAACAAAAAGGCGATGCCCAGGATCAGCAGTAGCGGCAGCCAGATCGTGAACATCTGGCCGATCCAGGCACCGTCGTCCTCCCACGACACCTTGATGGTCGGATCCTTGGCCAGCCATTCAGCCACCAGCCGCGCCTGGTCGTTGGTTTCGGGCAACTTCGAGGCGAACTTGCCCCGGCTGATCTTGAGTTCCTTCACCTGCGGGTCATCGACGTTTTCCTTGCGGATCTCGCCGACCACCAGGTTCTTGCCGTGAATCGTCACCTTGCCGACGTGCTTCTGCTGCACCAACTTCAGGAAGTCGCTGTAGTCGATGACATGCCCCGAGCCGAAGCCCGAAAAGACCACCATGCCGACGACGCCGGTGGCCAGCATCACCAACAAGATCCAGCTGTTGGGCATGACCGGGCCAGGACGGCGGTTCTTGGGCCCAGGCGGCGGTGCGGATGGACGCTGAGGCATGGAAATTCCTCAAAACCTCAGCGGTCCTGCAACCACCGAGAATCGTTCAAACCAGGTAAAATGTCCTGTAGTAGGATAGCAAATAGCGCACAGGCTGACTACACCGCGACCCACGGGGGAACGTTGCACATGGTCTTGTCCACACTGCTCCGCTGGTGGCGCGGCTCGCGGGCTGCGTTGTCGCGCTTGGAGGTCATTCTGTATACGCGACAGGGCTGTCATCTCTGCGAGGATGCCTGGTTGGAACTGGAGCAATTGCGGGAGCACTTCGGCTTCGAGTTGCGGGCCGTGGACATCGACGCCGATCCCGCGCTGCTCGACGCGCACAGCGAGCGCGTGCCGGTCATCGCCGTGAACGGCAAGGAGCGGTTCTGGGGCCGTGTCAACTTCGTACTGGTGCGCCGGTTGCTGGAAGCGGAGGCCCGTCGTTCCTCACGTCGCGGCGCTGCGGGCAAGTGAAGTGGACTGCGCGGACTGCGGCAATCCGGCAAGGGCTACTGACACGGCTAGCGCGCAGCGTCGTAACGATGATCCGATCCCCATCAAGCTGACAAATCTAGTAGTAATTCAACCCGAGGCTAATCCAAAGTGCGCGGTCCTCCGATTCTATTAGTCAGCACCGATTGTGATGCCTGTTCGAGAAGTCTGCTTCCCTCGCTCCGGATGGGCGAGGGTGGAGACGACCTTCAACCCTGCCCTCTCCCACGGAGCATGAAGGTCTGCCTCGGACACGCGCAGTGCGGATAACGATTAACGAATCCCGAGAGTGCGCTGACACCCTATCTCGATCCGCCAGGCCGACCGAGCCTTCGGAGGCCAGTACCCGACCAGGACGGTCGGGCCATGCCATGACTTGCCGGCCGACCGATTAACACGGAGGCCAGCCCTGGACCAAGGATGGTCAGACATGCTCGCTTCGTTGCGTGGGTGCCGCTGGTTCGGCACCCCGTTGCTTGCCTGGGGCGTCTGGTTGGCGGCGGTCGCCGCCGGGGATGCCCAGGAACCGATCACCAGCAACGCCATACTGGAACGGCTGGAAAGGTTAGAACGCGAAAACCAGGGATTGCGTCAGGAACTGGAGGAACAAAAACAAAAGCTGCGTCAGGTGACGGACGGCGCGCCGGAACGGCCGACGGCAGGAGAAGGCCCCAACAGCGTGCGGCGGATCGTCGCCGACTATCTCCAGGAAGTCGACGACCGCAAGAAGAAGATGGCCGAGGAGGATGAACTCGATATCAGTGCGGACGGGACGCCCAAGAGCGGTGCCGCCAAGGGCGGCGCCGCCAAGGCAGATGCCAAGGCGGCGGCACCGAAAACCGATGCCTGGATCGACGTGTCGAAGGAAGGCTGGAACGTCAAGTTCGGCGGCCACGTGCAGATGGACTACATCATGTGGCCCTACGCCGACCCGTCGATCGTGGGGGCCGACAACTACTTCAGCTATCGCCGGCTGCGGCTGGACGCGGCCGGGACCGGCTACGGCGTCTACGACTTTCGTCTCCAGATGACGTTGGAACCGGGCGAAGGCCCGAACGCCAGCGCCCTGCACGCCCGCGACGCCAGTGCCGACGTCAAGGACGCCTACCTGACCGTCAACGAAATCCCCGTGCTCGGCCGGCTGCGCATGGGCAATTTCTTCGTGCCGTTCGGCCTGGAGCAGGTCACCAACGATCGCTTCAACCTCTTTCTGGAGCGGTCCATTCCGACCCAGGGCATCTTCACCGCGGATCGCGAAGTCGGCCTGGCCATCTACAACTGCACCGCGGATGAGAACTTCAGCTGGTCCGCCGGGGTGTTCTTCGACAATATCACCGACACGCTCAAGACGCGCTTCGACCGCAACCAGGGTTACCGGCTGAGCGGCCGGGTCGTCTGGCTGCCGTACTACGACGAACCGTCCGGGGGGCGTTACCTCATCCACACCGGCGCGGGCGTGCTGTACACCGACGACCACGACGACCGGGTCAGCTTCCGCGCCCGGCCGCAGGTGCAAAAAGGCCCGATCCTCATCGATACCGGCGTGCTGGACACGAAGTACTACACCACCGGCAATCTGGAGTTCGCGGTGGTCTGGGGCCGGGTCACGCTGCAGAGCGAGGCGTACCTGTGCCAGGTCGAGCTGCGGGACGGCGACCCGGTCCAGCTCGGCGGCGCGTACGCGCACCTCAGCTACTTCGTGACCGGCGAGAACCGCACCTACGAGCGCTTCGGGCAGCACGGCGCCCAGTTCGGCGCCACCCGGCCGTTCTCGAACTTCTTCATCAACCGCGGCGGCATCAGCCCGGGCGCGATAGAACTGAAGGCCCGCTGGTCGAACCTGACGCTGAGCCGTACGGATAGCGGCTACTACAACGACTTCACCCTTGGCTTCAACTGGTACTGGTCCGACCGCACGCGCATCATGTTCGATTGGATCCACCCGATCACGAGCGAGGAAACGCTGTTCGGCGCGACGCAGTCGGACCTGATCGGCACGCGCCTCGACTTTAACTGGTAAGCCGCGTGCTGCCAGCCCGTCGTCACACGATTCAAAGCGTGCGGGACGGTTCGCCGAGCCGCCTGCCGCGAAAGGTCGCCTGACCTGGTTTCAAAACACTGCCTGCTGGACGCCAGCGGCCTGGAATAGATGGAAGGAACTTATGAACGGTCTGATGATGCGCCCATGCGTTGGATTGGCTGTCCTCGTGTACTGCACTGCGGCGGGTCTGGTCCGCGCCGGCGACGACTGCTGCGACCACTGCGGCCACGAAGGCCATTGCCGCAAAGTCTGCCGGCTGATCTGCGAGGACAAGAAGGTTGAAATTACTTGCTGGGGCAAGCAGACCGAAGACTTCTGCGTACCCAAGCCCAGCAAGCCATTGTGCAAGCACAAGGAAAAGGTCTGCGAGGATTGCGGCGCGGACGACAAGGGCCAGTCGGTCAAGAGCGGCCCCCGCAAGTTCGCCTGGTATGAGTGGCAGCCGCGCGGCGCCAAGACCTTCACCCGCCACAAGCTGATGAAGAAGACCATCACCAAGACGATACCGAGCTACCGCTGGGTGGTGGAGATCGTCTGCGACGAGTGCGACGCGCACTGCACGTCGGTCAAGCCCGAGGCCGGAGCCGTCGTGCCGCCGCCGCCCGCCGTTCCCGGCGCGGAGATCAAGCGTCCGGCGGCAGAGTGACGACGAACGTGCGGATCGCTCTGTAACGTTTGCCCGACGCGCCAGCGAGGGAGTGCTGTCCTTCGCTGGTGCGTCGGGCTAGAGCGTTTTGCAAACGGGTGTAGCATCAGGCGCTATGGTCCGCACAGCGGACCCTACAGAATTGTGTAGGGTCCGCTGTGCGGACCGCTACAGCCCCGGTCGCAAAATGTTCTAACGTTCGCCGATGCCGTCTTTACTTCAACCCACTGCCCGGCCGCACCGCACCGCCGACACCCAGCGTTTCGGGGTGGCGGGCGATCTTGTCAGCGAAGACCTCGACGTCCTTCATGATGCGTTCAAAGCGGGGCAGCATTTTGGTCAGGCCGCAGGTAAAGGCTTCGAGGTTCTGATACAAGGCCGGATCGCGCATCAGCCGCTGGAGCGTACCGTCGTTCTGGCCGAAGTTCTTGAGCAACTCTTGCACATCCAT
>JAEUIF010000331.1 GCA_016795185.1 Planctomycetia bacterium
GCCGCCATCGAAGCCGGCCACGACTTGCCGGGCACCGAGGTCGTGAAAAGTCAACGGCGGGCTGCTACACTGTGTCATGACCGGCTTGCTCCTTCCAGGAAACGCAAGTGACTGCGGCTACAATCACTTGACGCTCCGGACGCAAGCCGGTTCCTTATTCTGGTGAGAAATGCGGGCTAAAGCGATGTCCCTTGTGCAGCGCCCAGTAGTCGATGCCGATGAACCGGAGAGGTGGCACCGGTTTCTCGCGGGCGTCTTTCACACGGCGTAGCAAAGTGTCCGCACTGGTCGGCATCATAGATTCGTCGGTCAGGCGCTGGCTAGCTTCGCCCCCAAAGCAAAGCCGGCGGCTCGGTGGGCGAGGTGAGCCGAATCGTAGAGCGGGCATGCGCTACGAGATGCCCTGGCAGTCGCTCACAGAGAACTGCCTGCAAACAGCCGGGCCGGGCATAGCGGAGGCGGCGGACGACCAGGCACAGCGCGAGAACGATCCTGACGAGAGAGGGCCGCCACGGTGCGTCGGTAGTGGCTGCACAGGCGATCCGAGGATGTCCATCATCTTATTTTCGCATAGCTGCTGCATCGAACCGCTCGATTACACCAAGAGTGCGGGAGAACTCCTTTTCGATGCCGATCACCAGACTGCGGCAGGCACCTTTAGCGGCCGGCTGCCAGCAGTTGCTGCCCGCGGCTGCCTGCTAACTGCTCGTTCTGGCCGGCTACGAGCGCTCGAACGGGTACAGCCGGAATCTTGGATTCACTCGCTGCCGACGGTTTGACGGCGGACATGGGCGGGTGGGGAGCAGGGGCGGCGGTTCGGCTGGGCGACTCCGTGGCAAGTTCGAGCAGCCGTGCCAGTTCCCGATACTGCCGCGCGGCAGGCGCGTGGGGGGCGCTATGCACCACGGCGGCGCCGAGCAGCGCGGCACGTGCGACCTGATCGTCGTGCGGAATCAGGGGTGCCAGCAGGCGGTCCCCCAGAGCGCGGCGGAGGCCAGCTTCCAGGGCCAGGTCGTTCTCCGGGCCGGGTGACTGCGTGAGGACGATGCCGCGCGTCCGCGGCCGGTCGCGCTGCGCTCGAACCTCTTGCAGGACGCGCAACAGCGAGGGCAAGGTTCGTACCGCGAGGGGTTCGGCGCGCACGACGACGAGCACCTCGTCGCTGGCGGCGAGCAGGCAGCGGGTGCGCTCGCCCAGCAGCGGCGGGGAATCGAACAGGATGCAATCGTAGCGTTGGCGAATGTCGTCGCGTTCCAGACGCGCGAGCATGGCTTGCAGCGCCGCCTCGGATTGCGAGGCTGGCTCGAAGCAGGTCAATACATCGGCCGCGCCCGCCGCGCCCGGCCAGAGCGCCCAACGCCCTTGCTGGCCGGCATGGCCGATCCGAGGCGGATGGACTTTCGGGTCGAGTTTCAGGGCAGCGGTCATGCCTCCCAGGGGGTCGGCATCCACCAGCAGCACGCGCCGGTTCTCGGCCGCCAGCACGGCCAGATTGAGCGCCGTCGTGGTCTTGCCCACGCCCCCTTTCTGACTGGCAATGAGCAGCTTCCGCATTGTCGATCCTCCACGTTCCGCGTCGTGGGCAGTCGGGTCGTGCCACGTTTCGCTCAGCGCACGCCCGCGCCCGCGAGACGCGCTGCCAGCACTTGCTCGGCCACGGCCCGGTAGGCCACCGCGCCCGCGCCGACCGGCAGGTCCGCGCCGGGCGTCAATGGCCAATCGCGCAAGCCGCGATCCCAGGGCACCGGCGGTTCCAGCAGCAGCGAGCCGTGCGCGGCGCGCAGTTCCGCGAGCCAGCGCGCGTGCTGCGGATCGTCCCGGCGGCAGCCCGTCGCGAGCAAACCCAGCAACTCGGGCCGCGCGCTGTCCCGCCGTGCGGCAGCCAGCGCGGCGACGGCGGCGGGCAACGTGCGCAGGCAATACGACTCCGGCAAACAGGTCAGCAGCACGGCATCCGCGCGGCACAGCACGGCCTGCGCCGCTGGTTCGGTCAACGATGGACAATCGACGATGACCAGATCGCAACCGGCGAGCGGTACATCGTCGGTCGGCATTCCCGCGAAGAGTCGGACGTTGGCCCAGGCGCACCGCTGGCCTGGCGCGGCGGCTACCAGGGCGGCGGCCTGCACCGGATCGGCATCGATCAGGGCGACGCGCTGCCCCGCCGCGCCGCCGAGCCAGGCCAGAGCCAGCGCGGTCGTCGTGCGGCCGGTCCCGCCTTTCTGACTGCCGACGGCGAGAAGCCAGGGTATCGGTTGCATGGCATTGCTCGATTCTCGATGCGGTCCGGCTGCGCAATGGTCGCGGGGCCTGGACTTCACTCCCAGCTAAAGCTGTTGAACGCGCTGCCGGCCGTGGTCTGATCGTCCGGGTCCGTGGCCCGCGCCGGGTCTTCAACGGTCGCGACTGGCAACTCCTGCGGCGGGGCCGGCGAATTTTCCTCGACGTCCTCGAACTCCAGGCCCCCGGCAACGGTTTCCGGCGCGCGTTCCTCGCAACCTGTCAAGGCGCCCGACGCCTCGACCGGGTCTTGCAGGTCGAAAGCCTCGAAGAAACCTCCCACCCGTTCGATCGGCGGTTCGGACGGCTCGGCTGCGTCACCGGCTGCCTCCACGGCTCGGCCCGCGCTTTCGCGCGGTCGCGGCGGCGCGAGTCGAAAATCGAACTGCGACGCCCCGGTTGGTCCTGGAACCTCATCGACACCCTGCCAGTCCACGGACTGCAAGAAGCTGACCGGCACGTACTCGAATAGCGAGCGCCCCGGTGGTTCGGCCGGCGGGGCCAGACGCCTCATGCCCTGCAAGTCTGTCAGGGCGGCTTGCAGCTGAGCGCGTTCGGCTTGCAGCACGGTTTCGTAAGTCTCCGTGTCGATCATGGGCGCGAAGCACCTCCCGCTTGCGTCGTCAGCGTGTGGAAATGGACCCAGCTAGCCCCCTGGCTGCGGCACAGCACGCCGAAAGCATGCCCGTCCGTCGCCAGTGCCTGGAACGTCGTGTCGCGTAAGTCCAGATGAAACAATTCCCGCAGTTCGTCCGAGTCCAGCCAGCCCACGACCTTACCATTGGCGCGGAGGCCATACAGGGTATGCGGGCCGGCGGCGCCCGCCGTCAGCAGAATCAGATCGTCAACCGGCTCGAACAGCACCAGTTCACAGCGGTCGAGATCGATGCGGCACGGCCGCAGGGCGGTGCCGACCAGGAGCAGCGCGTACAGCCGGTCGCTGTGCGGCCACAAGCCGAGCTGCCAGCAGGGGCCGGGCAACGGCACCGAAGCCAGCTCCGTGCCATCCAGGTCGAGGATGACCAGCCCCGGTTGCAGCGGACCTTCCGTGTAGACCACCTGCCCGGTACTGAGACCGAGCAGCCGGGGCCGCAAGCCGAGCGAACGGATCGGCCGCGTCCAGAGCGGTTCACGACGTTCGGGCGCACCGAATTCGCGCACTTCGCTCTCGACCACGACGGCGCAGCGCGTACTACCATCGGCCAGCACGCGGCAGGCAAGCGCCTCGACACCCCTGGGGACCTGGCGCACCGTCTCCACTCCGCCGGGGCGGACGCGCAGCACCTGATCGGCCTGCGTCAACCAGAGCGAACCATCGGCGGCGCGGCATGCGTGGTGGAGGCCGGGCAGCGCTAGACCGCCACGCGCTGCGCCGGTCGCGGGGGCGAAGCGCAGCAATCCATTCGCGCCGACTGCCAGAAAATCCCAGCCCTCCGCATCGCCGCGCGCCGGCAACAGATCGAACGCCGGCTCGCGCAGGCGGGCGAAGGGGGCCGCGCTGGCCCGTGCGGGATGAGTGCGCCGGTCGGTATCGCGTTGGCCCAGGGCTTCGATCAATTCCGGCAAGGTGCAGCGTGTCGCCGGGGACTTGTCGAGCAAGCGGGACAACAGCGCCGGCCAGGGCGCTGGCAGGCTTGCATCGATCGCCGGCGCTGCGCGCAGGTGCTGATAAGCCAGCGCTTCGGGTAAGCCCACGAACGGCGGCTGGCCATGCAGCAGCTCGTAGAGCACCACACCCAGGGCGTACAGATCACTGGCTGGCGAGAAACGGTCGTCGAACTGTTCGGGCGCCATGTAGGTCGGCGACCCCGACAACGGCGACAGCGGCGCGGCCTCGTCGCGCCGCAGGTTGACCCTGCGCAGCGCGCGGGCCAGGCCGAAATCGACGAGCTTCAAGCCAGCCTGACCGCCCAGGCAGCCTGCATCCGGGCGGTCCAGCAGGATGTTCTCCGGTTTCAAATCGCGGTGAACCAGGCCCAGCCGATGCGCCGCCGCGAGGCCCTCGGCCAGTTGCAGCGCCAGCACCCGCGCACGCCACGGCGGACAGGAGATGCCGTCGTCCAGGGCGCGCTGGAGGGCGCTGCGCAGGTTGCCGCCCGCACAATACTCCAGGATCAGGTGTCGCGCGCCGGCGGCCGACTCGCTGAGGTTGATGACCTTCACGATCCGTTCGTGGCGGAGGCGAAACAGCGCGTGCAGTTCGCGGTAAAAGCCATCGGCGCGCGCGATGGTCCCGGCGAAGCGCTTGACCGCGACCAGTTCCTCGGTGATGCGGTCGTAGACCTTCCAGACGGTGGCATACGCGCCGCGCCCGAGAAACTCATGGACCTGATAGCGCGGCCCCAGGTCGGCCGCCAGCGCGTGCCGCAGCCGCGCCGTCGCCTGCGTCTCGGCGACGGCGCTGTTTCCCAGATTGGCTTCACGAGTCAGGCCGAGCATGGTCATCGCCTACGGACCTACAGCCCCATTTCATAGAGCTTCAACAATTTCTGCCGGCGGCGCGGGCCGGCACTGGCCAGCAGGCGCTCGCTGAGCAGCCGCTTGCCGTGGCGGCGGTTGATCCGCGCCAGGTAGCCGTGCAGCCAGGTTTCATCCCAGGATTTCCGTGGGAACGCCGCCCAACTGTAAGCGAACTGCCGCCGGCCAACGCCGCCGCCCCAGGCCGAGTGCCACAGCCGATGATCGAAGCAGATGACGTCGCCCGGCTCGGACGGCAGCGGCATGCGGCCGGGAACTTCGGCCGAGCGGATGTCGAGTGCGCGGGACTCGTAAAAGTCCTCGTACAGGGCGCGGAAGTAGTCGGCGTGTTGGCTGCCCGGCAGCACGCTCAGACAGCCTGTACCCTCGGCGACCGCATCACAGTAGATCGTGGTCTTCAACAAGGGCGGCGAATGCCAGCCGCCGCCGTCGATGTGCCAGACCGTATTGCCGACGTAGAGGTTGCCGTCGTTGCTCCCGGTGTACAGACTATCGTCGCCGAGCAGTGCATCGACGATGGCCAGCAAGCGTTCGTCGTCGAGCAACGGGCCAAAGACCTCGGGCATCGCCTCGACCAGCGGCGTCAGGCGCTCGCTTTGCCGGCCCGCAAAATCCTCGCCGCCGCGCTGCCGGCGCAGGGCCTCTTCCAGCGCCCGGCCCCAGGCGACCACCTCCCCCGGCGCGAACACGCGCCGGACGACCAGGAAGCCGAAGGTCTCGTAGTGCCGGCGTTGTTGCGCCGTTAGCTGGGGAATGGCGTGGACCTGCATGACGACTCCCTTCAGGCGGGCACGGCCGCCAGCTGGCCCAGGATCTCCTCGTGTCCCTTGCCGTTCTGGACCCAGGCGGGCACCGGCGCGAGCCGCGCAGCCAAGGCCAGCACGAACCGACTGGCATCCGCGCCACATGCCTTGCAGGTAGTCTGCACGCAATCCAGGTCCTGCCCGCTCAGGTAGCTGAAGAAGCCCGCGAAGATGCCTGCCAGCAGCGTGTCCACGGGCTGGTCGGATTGTCCGACCAGCTCGGCATAGATTGCGTCCTTCACCTCGACGACGATCAGGCCCCGGTCGTGCCGGGACAGGTCGAGGTTCGGTTTGCCCCAGCCGTGGTGGCTGAACAACTCGGTCAGGCAGGCTTGAAACAGCGCGAGCATGAAATCTTGCAGCGGTTTGCCGTAGAACTCGCTCATCTCCTGCTCGAAGCGTTTGGCGAACAACGCGCCCCACTTCTTGCCGCACGATTTGAAGACGAGCTCGGCGGCGGGGCCGCATTCGTCGCCCACGGCGCGCCGCAAGCCATGCAGGAAGTCCGCCGTCAAGCAGACGATGCGCGTGCCGGCGCGATTGCGGGTCGTGCCCTTGGCGATATCGGTCTTGAGGTAAGTGCTTTCCGCGAAGAAGTTCCCGCGCATCAGCGATTGTTCGGGAACGACGCGCGCTCCAGGGGCGACCTCGGCGGTGGTCATGGCATATCACTCCTTGCGGACAATGGCGGACCGTCACACGGCGGCCAGCGCGGGTTCGGGGAAATCGGCCAGCACTTCGATCGTCCGGTTTAGATGCGGCTCCAGCAGCGCCTGCGCCTCGGCCGGGAGTTGGGCAGCGCAGGCGTCGCGCAGGCAGGTGAAGGTGTCGCGGACCAGTTGCGGCGTCAGGTCCAGGCCCGCGAGCAAGGTGCGCAGCCAGCCGAAGAGCTTGTCCACGGCAATGTCTGGATCGTCCATCAACATGGCCTGCACGTTGTAGCGGAGGACCAGCTGCGTATCGCGATAGCCCTTGTCCCAGCCGTCCTTGTGGTAATGCTCGAACTGGGGATACAAATCGCGCAGCCGTTCGTAACACTGGGCGACGATGGTTTGCTCGCGGGCCTCGATCAGCCGCGCGGCCTCGAAGCGCCGGGGCAGCGAGCGCGCGTAATCGAGCAACTCGTTCTGCTCCTCGGGCGTCAGGTACAGATTGTCGGTGCGGTTGACGGTCTTCATCAGGCGGGAGTACATCGAGCGCGCGAACATGGTCTGTCACCTCGGGGAAGTTTGCGGTTGTCTAAGAGAGCCTGTGCGAAAAGGGGACGGGACTCGTTGTGCGAAGCACCCTGCGGGCCGTTCCGGCAACGAGTCCCGTCCCCTTTTCGCACAGGCTCTAACCGACGGCCGGCTTTGACGGCTCCAGAAAGCTGCTCATGTCGACGATGAGTTGCTTCAGGTACGGCTCCATCAGCGCGAACACCTCGGCGGGCAGCCGCTGCCGGCTGACCTCGTACAGAATCTCATAGGAGTCCTGGGCGAATTTCGGCGTCATGCCCATCGCCTTGATGATGGTGCCCAGCCAGATGAACAGCTTGCGTCGGGGCATCTCGCTGTCCTCGACGATCATGCCCTGCACCGCGTAGCGCAAGCACAGCTGCATATCCCGGTAGGATTTCTCCCAGCCGCGGTCGTGCAGGGTCACGAAGCGCGGGTAACGGCGCTTCATCTGCTCGATGGCTTCCTGGATCAGCTGGGCCTCGAGTTGCTGCACGACGTTGGCCGCGTCGAGCCGGCGCGGCAACGATTCCGCGTAAGCCAGCACTTCCTGTTCTTCCTCGGAGGTCGGGTAACGGCTGTCGAGGCCGTTCAAAACGTTCATGATGCGCGAATACATGGTCGCCTCGCGTGGTTAATCCCAGTCGATTTCGTTCATGAAGGTATCGATGACCAGCCGGGCGTGATCGGGCTGCGCGGGAGCGTGCAGTTCCAGCGCGGGGGCGTCGGCGGCGTTGCGCCAGTTGACCTTGGCGAGAAACTCTCGCAAGGGCAGCGCGCCCAGCACCCGGCGTTCGCCGCCGGCGTTGCCGAGCGCGGGCGTCGGCCGGCGCAACGGCGACGCGAAACCGGGACGGTTGTCCCAGTTGACTCCGTGCAGGAACTGCCGCACGGTGCAAGCGCCCAGCACGGCAGGGCCGCCACTGGCCCGTGCGCCGTTGCGTCCAGGCGCGACGAACTCGGCCGGCGGCCGTGCGCGCGGCGGACTGGGGGGCGGCACCGGCATGAGGTCGCTCAGCATCGTCTGGATCGATTCCAGTTCGGGCAGAGTATCGACAGTCTGGTGGTTCATGGGTACTCCGGGCCAGGGCCGTGCGCGGCGGCTCACACATTGGCCAGCTTGTGCATGATGTCCTTGGAAGTCGCCCCCTCGTTGCGCCAGAACGCGGCGGCGTTGACGCGCTTGTCGGTCGAGATGAGGAACCGGCAGTAGTCCTCGCCCATCGAGTAGCACTGGATCTCGATGCAGGCCAATTGCCGCTTGGCCAGCACGCTGAAGACGGATGCGAACATGCCGGCATA
>JAEUIF010000348.1 GCA_016795185.1 Planctomycetia bacterium
CGAACCGTCGGCGGCTGCGCGGAATCTGATTCGGCGCAGCCGCCGGCGGCGTTTTGCGAGACTCTCAGTAGCCGATACCCAGGTTCAGGGTCCAGCCCACCAGGCCGAGGTTGCCGTCCTGGGGACCCGTCATGTCGGCGTTGTCATTGCCGGTCGCGCGGGCGGAGTTGCCGGCATCGAACCAGACCTGACCGACGAAACCGGCCTTGGCAGAAACCCGCATCCGGCCCATGTCGCGGGCCCAACCGGCGCCGACCTCCAGTTCGGTGGCGGCCACCACGGCATGGGCCTGCATGGTGAAGCTGCTCGGGTCGTCGAAACCGCCGATGGCATGCGCATCTTGCTTCGCGTCGCCGAAGAGAACGGATGCGCGTCCATTGCCATACAGGAACAGAGAGCTATTGCCGATCATGCGACGGCCGTCCAGGGACACCGTAGGGCCCGCGCCGTTGAAATTGTGGCCCGAGCGCAGGGAGCCGTAACCCGTATCCACGCTCGGAGGCCCAGGCAGCACGTCCACGTCGTAGCGCTGCGAGATATGGACGTAGCGGACACCCAACGAACCCAGTAGCGACCAGTTGCCGGCCTGGAAGGAATCGACCGCCTCAAAGTCCCACACGTCAAAGCGCAGTTTGCCGCGCGCGACGATCACGTCTCCCGGGTCATCCGCGAACAGAAAATTGAACTCCTGAATCTCCAACGGTCCGACCGGAGTCAACTCGAAATCGGTGGGATCGGGCGTCGGAATCCCGAAGGATTCGGTCCGGCTGCTGGCGAACCCCCACCAGTTGATGCGGGCGCCCAGACCGCCCGAGCCGATGAACCCCAGCGACAACTTCGGCACGAACTGCTGACTGAAGTCAAAGTCCCGCTGATTGGACAGGTTCCGGTCGCCCGGAAACTGGTCGATAAAGAAGGCCGGGTTATCCTTCCACTTGGGCGTCAAGATCATGAAGCCGACCTCGGCGATGAGGCTGCCGCGACGACAGTTGTCGGCGCCGTAGTCGATGTATTGATCGTTGAGCACCACCGGCGCGGTGGTTACAGCCTGCGGGGCCTGGGCCATAGCGCGGTGTCCGCCACCCAGCGTCAGCAGGGCGGCAGTCGTATAGAGCCACTTCTTCATCGTCCATGACCTCCTTGACGGGAGAGATCGGGGCTCCGCCCGATCGTCGGGATTGATGTCTTCTGAACCTTTAGGGGCGCTGGGAGCGACTAGTAGCTACATCGGAAGTTCTGGCGTGCGCGCGCATTGTGAAGAAATCGAAAAGTCATTCCGACCCCGACAACCGCCCTTGCGATGGGCAAGGTTTGCGCGGGTCGCGCCCCTTATGCCCTGACTGCCGGTGGAGCGCTGCGCGCGGCCCCGGCGCGGCGGGCTGGATGGTCTGGGCAAAGCAAGAGCCGGGACCGATGTGGCTGGCACGTCGGCCCCGGCTCGGATTGGTCCGGCAGGCGGAGGATGGCTCACTTCTGGGCCGTGGCGTAGACCTGCGTGAAGTAGAGCTTGCCGGCCTCGTCCTTGGCCACGCCGATGCCGACCTCCTCGTACTTCTTGTCGAGGATGATGTCCTTGGAATCCACGTCCTTCATGAAGAAGGCCATGACTTCCTGGGCGTCCACCTTGGGGCCGCCGACCGAGTTGGCGTTGAGGACCTCGAACTTGAAGCCGGCCTCCTCGGCAAACTTGGCGATGGCTTGCACATCGACGAGCGGGTCGAGCTTGCCGGCCTTGGCCTGCTTCATCGAGTAGGCCCGCGCCGCCTCGTCCAGCTTCTTGTTCGGCTTGAACTCGGGCAGTTGGTTCTTCTTGCGGTACTCGTTGGTCAGTTTCAGCAAGTCGGCTTCTTCCTTGGCCAGCGGGTCGGCGGGGGCTGGCATCGGGATGAACTGCGTCAGCGGGCCAAAGGCTTCCGGCCCCTTGGCCACCACTTCTTGCGTCAGCTGCTCCCAGGGCTGCGTGGGCAGCGTCAGCGCCACCTGCACCAGCGTTTCCTGCTGCGTGATCTTGGTGCCGGTCGCCAGGTCCTTGACGATAGCCTGCATGTGCGGCGGCAGTTTGGCCAGCGCGTCGAGGACTTCCTTTTCGGTGATCTTGGTCTTGAGTTGGTCCTCGAAGATCTTTTGCAGCCCAGCCGTCAGTTCGCGCGCGGGCTGCTCTTCGGTCAGGTCGAGGCCGAGCGCCACCTGGAACTTGCCGCCCTCCAGGCCGCCGGCCAGCGTCAGGCCGCGCAGCTGGGCCAGGGCGTCGAGCAGCGGCTTGGCGTCGGGCGGCGCGCCGGCCGCGGCTTCCATGAGCGATTTTTTCACCTCGGCCCGGCCGGCTTCATCGAGCGGCACCGCCAGCCAGACCTGCTGCTTCTCCACCTTGCGGACCAGCGCCGCCGCTTCGGGCTTCAGCAGCGGCTGCTTGCCGTCCGCCTTGAGCAAGGCGTCGAGCTTCTGGCCGGTCAGGGTGGTCAGGATCAGGATGCGGTCGTTGGGCACCAGCAGCGTGGTGAAACCGCCGGGGTTCTGCTGGGCCATGTGATATTCCCGGCCGCTCAGCTTGAGCGGGTTGCCCCGCCCCAGGGCCTGGATCACCTTTTGCTTGTCGAAAGGCTTCTTGCTGCGAAAGACGGCGGTGATGGCTTCCGGCCCCGCCGCAGCCTGGTCGTTCAGCGGCGCTTTGACCCCAATGGCCACCTGGTCGGTCAAGTCCTTGAAGCCGATGCCGGCGGTCTTCTCCAGCTCGCCGAGGAACTTGAACTCTTCGTTGTCCTTCAGAAGCGGATCGACCAGTGCGGCCACGCCGGGCATGCTCAGGATGCCGCCCAGCTTCGCGCCGAGCAGGACATTATGGTCGCCGGGAATGTAGGCAACGACATCCGTGCCCGCCGGCCCCTGCGTTGGCGGCATCTTGGTGATGGGCGGGTCGGGTTCCTTCGCGGGCGGCTCCGGTTCCTTGGCAGGCGGCGTCTTCGTGCCGGGCTCGGTCGCGGTCTTAATGATGCTGCCGCCCATGGTCGCGAAGACGGCCGGCTCGGTGCTCTTGCCGCTGCCCAGCTGTGCCTGGATGCTGTCGCCGAACTGGGTCCAGATGATGAACCCGCCGATGGCGACGCCGGCCACCAGGAACATCATGAAGCCGGCGATCAGGAAGAAGAGCAGCAGCCCCTTGCCGCCTGACTTCGGCTTCTTCTGCACGCCCTGCGCTGACTGGCGCGTCGGGGAAACGCCCTGCGCCGATGGGCGCGTGGGTTGCACGCCTTGCGCCGAGGGGCGCAGCGGTTGTATTCCCTGCGCCGATGGGCGCAAGGGCGTTGGGCCGTCGGGCCGCGTGGCGCCGTTCGTCTGCGGTGGCCGCGCCGGGCCATTCGCGTGCGGTGCGAAGGGTTTGGCGCACTTGGGGCACTTGATGGCCTTGCCGGCCGGCAGCGGGTTGTTGCTGTTCAGCACCACACGGCAGTGCGGGCAGGTGTAGGCGATGGATGGCACGGCCTGGTCCTTTCCGAAAAATTGATCCTGGAGCGCTTCGGCACGGGCGCGAGTTTTCCGTCCCTAGTTCGCTCGGGTGACTCGGTCATTTAGAAGCGATGCAGAAGAGTTTGGTTCCACGCCACATCATAACCGGATACAACCTGAATAGAAGCAGATAGTGAAAAATTCCGGCGGGCGTTCACCCGAGGCCAACCGTGAAGCGCGTGCTGTTCGTCTGCGTCGAGAACTCCAACCGCAGCCAGCTGGCCGAGGCGTTTGCCCGGTTGCACGGCGGCGCGGGGATCGAAGCCCACAGCGCGGGCAGCCGGCCTTCGGGCATCATCAATCCGCGGGCGATCGAGTCCATGCGCGAGCTGGGCTACGATCTGGCCGCGCACCGCTCGAAAGCGTTGAGCGAGATTCCCGAGGTCGAATACCACGCCGCCGTGACGATGGGCTGCGGCGACGCCTGTCCGCTGGTGCAAGCCCGGCTGCGCGAGGACTGGCAAATTCCCGATCCGAAGCACCTGCCGCCCGACGAGTTTCGCGCCGTGCGCGACCTCATCGAGCGCAAGGTGCAGGAACTGCTGGCTCGGCTGGAATGGGAATGAAAGCCCCTCGCCCCTGGCGGGAGAGGGGTGAGGGGGAAGCCGTTGCAAGGTCCGCCCCCTCACCCCTACCCCTCTCCCGCCAGGGGCGAGGGGAACCGGAACCTGCGGCGCCGGTCGAATTCCGGTTGCAGGCGGTGCGGGCGGGCGTCTTTTCGGTGCGGCGAGTCGGTATTTGGGACGGCTCGCCGGCAGCTGGTAGAATGTCCCGGCGAGGGCCAGCAACCATGGATGCCGCAGACGCGCCAGAACTCGAAATCCTGTACGAAGACAACCACTGCCTGGCGGTGGTCAAGCCGGCCGGCATGCCCAGCACGCACTATCAGGGCCGCGAGGAAACCGTCGATCGCCGGGCGAAGGAGTACCTCAAGCGGAAGTACGGCAAGCCCGGCAACGTCTTCCTCGGCATCGTCCACCGGCTCGACAAGCCGGTGTCCGGCGTGCTGCTCTTCGCCCGCACCAGCAAGGCCGCCGCCCGGCTGGCCGAGCAGTTTCGCGAGGGCACCGTGGAAAAGGTCTACTGGGCCGTGGTCGAAGGCGACTTGCAACGGCAAGCGGGCTCGCTCGAAGACTGGCTGCGCAAGGACACGGATGCCGGCCGGGTGGAGGTGGTCGAACCGCGCACGCCAGGCGCGCGACAAGCGCTACTGCACTACCAGGTAAAGGCCCGGCACCAGGAACTGACCTGGGTGGAACTGCGTCCGCAGACGGGCCGCACGCACCAGTTGCGGGTGCAACTGGCGCATCACGGCCACCCGATCTTCGGCGACGCCAAGTACGGTTCGGTGCGTACCTTTGGTAGCCAGGTCGCCCTGCACGCCCGGACGCTGACCTTCATGCACCCGATTCGTTATGAGCCGATTACCCTCACCGCCGAGCCGCCGCGACCGTGGCGCGGGCGGTTCGCGTATCTGTTTCGGGAGGCACTGAAATGATGGGCGAGCGGCGGGCGTCAGCCCGCTGTTGGTGTTAGAAAACAGC